>NZ_FQXN01000004.1 GCF_900129985.1 Thermosipho atlanticus DSM 15807
TTTAATCAGCGTCATATACACATGTTCCCATTCCATAACCATATGCATGTTCTCTAACTTTGTTTTGTGGTCTGTTCATCATTCTACCTCTTACATTCCTTCTTTCCATTTCTGTATATGTATTTCCTCTGTTATTTTCCATTCCTCTTCTTGCAAATACTGGAAATCCGTTTTCTCTTACCACTATTTCTTTTCCATCTATTACTGCTTTGTCTACTACAATGTATGTTTCATCTTCTGTTGAAATTATTCTACCACTGATTTCTATATTTACTCCTACTTCTAAGCCATCATACAACCAAATTGGTCCTGTGTGTACTTCATATTCTTCTCCTTCAGCATCAATGATTACTTCCATCCCTTCTCCTGGTATCATTTCAATTTCCTTTACTGTACCTGATATGGTTGTTTCAGAAACTGTTGCTCCTTCAGGTAAATTTTGATAAAGTGGTTGTGTTCGACTTGTTGTGTTTGTCTGTACATAATTGCTCCTCCATGGTCCTACTGCAAATATACTTGCTGTTAACACTAATACTGTTAATAAAACTACACTAATCTTTTTAAACATAATTCCACCTCCTGGTTTTTTTTTGAATTTGGGTTTTTGTTTCTACGCTTCTTATATTACTCGCTTTTCCTTAATAAATCCTTATAACTTCCTTAGAGTTCCCTTAGAATAAATTAAATTAGAAAAGAGTGGTATAATTTATTTTGATTTGATTTGGAAAAAAGATATAAAAAGGAGGGGATTTTTTTGTTTGGAGATATATTGATGCATGCTACAGTTGTATTAGTGGCGTTATTTTCACATCCTAAGCTTACATATGAGTTTAGTGTCCCGAAATATGCAATTTTGACTTTAGCAATTTCTATATTGTTTACTTATCTAATGTTTAAGTGGATAAAAGAAAAGAAAATAAAATTTTATATAACTTCAGCACATGTTTTGTGGTTTGCGTTTGGAATTGTATCGATAATTTCCAGTTTTAATGTTTTGAGAGATAATCCTTATTATTTTAGGCGTTCATTTGATATAGCATTATATGTTTTATTTAATGTCCTTTTAGCGATATATTTTAGTACAGTTTATAAAGACAAGCAAAAAATAAGTACACTTTTATTTACTTTCTTAATAACCTCTTTTGTTATATCGGTTGATGCTCTCTTAAACTTTTATTTTGGTTTTGACCTATTTTTAGGTAAGGTTGGGGAACCTTTTACAAGAGCAGCAATAAAATCGACGGTAGGAAATGTTATATTTACAGCAAATTACATAGATATGTTATTACCAATTGCTTTGTATTTTATATTAAGTTTTGATTTAGGGCTAAAAAAACCGAATTTTCTTAAAGTTTTCTTTTTAAAATTGTTTGCAAGTATTTCTTTTATTGTTGGCTTAACGGCGGTTATAGTTTCACAAACGAGATCTGAATACATTGCTATTATCATAATGAGTTCTTTGTATGTCATTTTTTATCTTGTTTGGGCGAGGAAAAAGAAAAATAAAGCTTTTGAAACGATTAGAAAAAATGATGAGCAACTTGCAAAAAAACTTTTAGTATTAACAAAATATTTGCTTATAGGAGTTTTGGTGTTGTCAGCTTTAATTGTGGTTTTATATAACACCCCAAATCCATTAACTGGAAATGGAAAGGTAAGTATGACTAGTAGATTTTCGGCTATGACTTCTGTTTCAAGTAAAGATGAAAGATTTTTGTCTTGGTTTACTTCTCTTGAGCTTTGGGAAGATCATAAAATCTTTGGAACAGGAATAGGAACTTATCAATTATTGTCTATTACAAAGATGGGAGAATATCTTGAAAAACATCCAGAACTTTACTATGGTTGGAATAATTTTAAAAGGGCACACAATGATTACTTTCAAATTTTAGGTGAAACTGGATTGGTAGGTTTCATACTAATAATTTCTCTTTTGTTTTCGCTTGCTTATTTTTTCTTTACAATACCCAAAAAGATTGAAGAGAGAGATGATTTAATTCTATTTCTTTCATTATCGGTTGCGGTAGTTGGGTTTGCCATACAAAGCGTATTCAGTTTTCCAGGACATCTTTTACCTAATGCATTAGCTGCAACATTTTTTGCAAGTGTTGCTATTGGGCCATACTTTACTAAAAAAGAATTTAAAGAATTTAAGGGATTTTTAGCAGTGGTTATAGCATTTTTAATAGTTGTTATAGCATATACCTCCATGTATCTTAGATGGAATCATTTTATTTCAGAAGTGAATTTTAAAAATGGAAATATAGCGTATATGACGTATGTAAAGATTCTTGAAGAATTGCCAAAGGCAAAAGGTTATATACAACAACTTCAAAAAAAATTAGATGATTTAAAGAATTATAGAGGTCAATATGCTTATTTAGATCCTGAAAAATGGAAGATCAAAAAACAAAGAGAGTATATGCAAAAAGGATTGCCATACAATGAATTTGAAGTTGAAAATCAAAGAGTTGCCGAGATAAATAAAATAAGAAATCAGATTTTATCTCAAATTTCGCAAATAAACTCTCAAAGTTCTCAATTACCTCAGCTAGCCTTAACTTATTACAAAACAGCAAAAGAAAAACTTATAAAAAGTGTTAAGATAAACCACACGTATGGAAAATCCTTCTTTTATTTGGCAACTTTATCAGTTCAAGATTATAGAATAGCTAATTTGAAAAATAATATTCAAACACATTATAGGGAAATTTTCGCTCAAAATTTTGACGAATTTCAAAAGATAATTTATGATAAATACAAATACAGATGGTTGGAAAAGTTAGAACCATATGTTAAACAAAACCCTGAAATTTTAACCAAGTTTGATTTTGCAACAATGCAGGCGTTAATAGACTCAGTTGGTTTATACAAGACATCATTGTTATCATTTAATGAAAGAAATACATATAAAGCTATTGCAATGAGATATCATTCTTTGCATAATATGGCGAAACAACTTTTGAGTGTTTTACCAAAAGATTCCGAGTACTATAACTACGTTAAAAGTTTAGTTGTAGAATTTTTTGAAGAATATATTAGATATGCCAAAATTACTATTCAAAACATGCCAGGTGGATGGAATAGATTCCCTGATTGGAAAAATGCGGATGTATCAAAAGCAACAGCTGGACAGGATATTTATAGATTCTTTGCAGGAATGATTTTAAAACTCCAACCTCCAACAAACCTTGAAGTTAGATCTTTCCTAGAATGGCTAGCAGTTACAGAAATAAAAGCTGTGAAATATATGAATTTAAAAGGTGTATGGGGAGTTCCAAATGGTGTTATAGACTTTCTGCATGCTAGTGCTTTTGAATATTATAAAGCTGGGCAGTATCAAGAGATGTTATATTCTTTAGAAAAATTGGCTGATTTATACAAGGCTTCCTATATTAATGCTCGAAATCAGTTACCAAAGTATATAAGAAGATTAGATACTACAGTTGATAATATTAAAATAATTTACAGAGAACAACTTTTGTCTGTCTTAACAAACTCGAATATCCCCAAACCAGCAATAGATGCTATATTAAGCCTGTTTGAAAAAGCAATAGATGATATTAACACAACTTTTAAGTCGTATAACTTCATGTCCTCAGAGGCCGAATATATGAAAAAACTTACACAGACGACATTTTCAAAGTGGTATGATCAGAGAAAAAATAATGTTTGGGTGTCAATTGCTGTGGAGAAATTAAATAACTTTATTACTCAGTTACAAAAAATGGGGTTAAATGTTGAAACGCTATTAAAAGTTAAAAGCACTCTTCAGAAAATTATAGCTTCACCTTCAAATGCTAGTGTTGTTGAGAGTTATAGTAGATTTATAGCACATTATGAATTAATATTGAATGATCTCAAATACTTAGCTTCCAATCTAAAAGAGCGTTATAGCGAGCTTACGGATAACATGTGGGAGAATGTAATAGAAGAGTGGAGTAAAGTTTATACCGAGGATGGAACACCTTTAAAGAGTAAAGAGGATATCATGTCCTATTTAAACAATATTTTAGGTAAATAAGTTAGTGGTGTTCAAAGTATTTCAACAAAATTAAAAAATTATTGTATAATAAATTGCCTTCCCATTATGGGAAGGCAATTTTATTGAATAACTAAAATTATCCTCTAAGGTAAACAAGATAGAGAGCAAAGAGTATTGCTAGAACCCAGTTAAGCCAATGTACATCTTTTGCTTTTCCACTGAAGGTTTTAACGATTGGATAAACAATAAGGCCGAGAGCAATACCATTTGCAATAGAGTAAGTTAGAGGCATAACAATCATGGTTATAAACGCTGGAAGAGCTTCGGTAATATCGTCCCAATTGACTAATTTTAATCCCTTAAGCATCAATGCACCTACAAAGACTAAAGCAGGAGCAGTAGCAGCTGCAGGAATTGTGAGGCCAAGAGGTGCAAAGAAAAGCATGAGAAGCATTAAGATTGCAACAGTAACTGCAGTAAGACCGGTTCTTCCGCCTTCGGCAATACCTGTACTACTTTCAATATAAGTAGTTACTGTTGATGTTCCAAACAATGCACCTACAGAAGTACCGACAGCGTCTGCCATATATGCTTTATTTGCTCTTGGGAATTCTCCGTTTTTGATGAAGCCAGCACTTTCAGCAAGACCAGTTAATGTTCCAAGAGTGTCAAAGAAGTCAACAAAGAAGAAGGTAAAGACTACAATCCAAAAAGTTCCCGTAGCAAGATCAGCCCATGAGAACTTTTCAAAGAGTTTTAAGAAAGTTGGAGAAATATCAGGAACTTTTCCGATAATTCCTTGATATTTTGTTACACCAAAAACAGGAAGAGCCCCTATGAAGGTTGAAGCTAAAATTCCTATCAAAATGGAACCAGGAACTTTTAAGGCAAACAAAATGGCTATTATAAAGAACCCAATAATCGCTACTAGTGCAGTTGGAGAAGTCAAGTTACCAAGTGTAACAAACGTAGCAGGATCAGAGACTACAATTCCAGCACTTTTGAGCCCTATAAATGCTATAAACAAACCAATACCAGCACTTGTAGCTAATTTAATGCTTGATGGTACTGCTTTTACAACAAATCCTCTTACTCCGGAAAGTGTTAACAGTATAAAAATTAAACCTTCAACGAAAACAGCTGCTAGAGCAATTCTCCAGTCAATTCCTAATTTAAGACATACTGTGAAAGCAAAATATGCGTTAAGTCCCATTCCAGGTGCAAGAGCAAATGGGTAATTTGCCCACAAACCCATTATCAAAGTAGCAGTTGCTGCACCCAAAATTGTGGCGACCATGAAAGCACCGAAAAATTGGGCATAGAGATCGCTTCCAGGAGTAGCACCAGGAATTACGTTGATTAGTATGTTTGGGTTTACAAATATGATATAAGCCATGGTTAAGAAGGTTGTAAGACCTGCAATAATCTCAGTACGAACACTTGTTCCGTTTTCTTTTAGTTTGAAAAATTTTTCCACTTGAACCCCTCCCCTCGTAAGATGTGAAAAAATTTTATTTAATTTGAATTTTAGTTTTTCTAGTAAATTCTATTAATACACCTTCCACAATTATGTTGTCTATATCCATGTGTTCCACAAACTCCACTATCATTTCCTCAAGTTCTTTCTTCTCTTTATTTAATTCTTTTATTGTTTCCTTAACTCTTAAATATCTTTTTAACAAATCTTCGAGTGTATTTCTTTCGTTATTCATTTTAATCCTCCTTTAATGTTTTGCTTATTTCTTCAACTATCTTTCCTATTTCTTCATTAGTCAATTCAGGAAAAATTGGCAATGCAAGCGTGGTTTGAGATAACTTTTCCGATATAGGAAAATCTCCTTCTTTGTAACCTAATCCTTTAAAGCATGTTTGCAAATGTAAAGGAGTTGGGTAATAAATACTAGTACCTATTCCAACGTTGGTTAGATGTTCTTTTACCTTTTCTCTTATTTTATTATTTTCAAATTCTATGACATACTGGTGGAAAACGTGGTATTTGTAAGTTTTTTTATATATTTTCGGATATTTTACAGATAATTCCTTGTTTTTGAAAAATTCCGCATATTTTTTTGCAATGTTAATTCTTTTTTCAGTCCATGTATCAAGATATTTGAATTTAACATTTAAAATTGCTGCATGAATTTCGTCAAGCCTAGAATTATAACCAACCATGTCATGATAATATTTTTTTCTTGAACCATGTACCCTTAATGTTTTAGATAATTCGTATATTTTTTCGTTATCTGTTACTATCATTCCACCATCACCATATGTCCCTAAATTTTTTGTCGGAAAAAACGAAAAAATAGCTGCATCACCAATACTTCCACTTTTTTTGATTTCATTTTTGACAATTCCTTCGGAACCTATTGATTGTGCACAATCTTCAAGAATTTTTATGCCGTATTTTTCTTTTAAAAAGAGAAGTCCTTCAAGATCAAGTGTTTGTCCAAATAAATGTACGGGAATAATTCCAAAAACTTTTTCCTTTTTTAAGATGTTTTCCACTTGATTTAAATCTATGTTATAGGATTCTTTGTCTACATCCACAAATATTGGTATTCCATTGTTTCTAACAATGGCTGAAGCTGTTGCAAAAAAAGTATAAGGAGTTGTGATTACTTTATCACCATTTTTCATTCCCATGGCTCTTAGCGCAATTACAAGAGCATCACTACCGTTTGCAACACCTATCCCATATTTAACTCCAATATAGTTTGATATGTTTGTTTCCAATTTTTTAACTTCTTCTCCCAAGATTACCCTTCCATTTTCTAGAACTTTGTCGATTGCGCTTAAAATTTCATTTTTGATTTTTTTGTATTGTCTAGTTAAGTCAAATAAAGGTATCATTTTTTACCCTCCCAGTTGCAGTACTTTTCTAATGGACAATTTTTGCAATCAGGTTTAACTGGTTTACAGACATTTTTTCCAAATTCAACCATCGCACCATTTAAAGGTCCCCATAATTCTTTTGGAAGTAACTTCATGAGTTCAAATTCAGTATCTTCAGGTGTTTTGGTTTTGACCCATCCTAATCTATTAGAAATTCTATGAACGTGAGTATCTACAGCAAGTGCTGGTTTACCAAACGATATATAAAGAACTATATTAGCTGTTTTTCTGCCTACACCCGGTAATTTTAAAAGTTCTTCGAGAGTATTTGGTACTTTTCCGTTGTATTTCTTCTCTAAAATTTTAGAGATCTTAATTATCCTGTCTGCTTTTTGTCTATATAAACCTGCAGGTTTTATAAGTTCATACAATTCGTTGGGTTGCGCTTTTGAAAGTTCTTTTGAATTTTTGTATTTTCCGAATAAATTTTTTGTTGCGATTTCTGTGTTTTCATCTTTGCTTCTTTGGCTTAATATAGTAGATATTAAAACATAAAAAGGATCTTTTATTTTAAGATCCCTTGGAAATTTCTCAATTATTAATTTAGCTATTTTTTCTATATTCATATTGCTCCTCCAAAATTTTTCTGGCAATTATGACATCATTTTTCATTTGGGCAATGAGTTTTGTTATGTTTTCGAATTTTTTCTCTTCTCGCAAAAATTCAAGAAGTTCAACATGAATGTTATTGTTATAAATATCGTCGGAAAAATCCAGAATATACACTTCATATTTGATGGTTTTTGTTTTTTCAATGGTAGGTCTTATACCTATATTCATGAGTCCATAATAAACCTCCGGAACGTATACTCTACATAAATATACACCATTTTTAGGATTGATTAAGTCCTTTTCGTGCCTTATATTAGCAGTTGGAAACCCCAATTTCCGGCCTATTTGTTTGTCTTTGTATACTTTCCCATGAATTGAAAAAGGTCTACCTAATAAGTAATTTGCTTTTTTTATTTGTCCAGATTTTATTAATTTTCTTATTAATGTACTACTTATTCGTTTCCCGTCGACAGTGATGTCTTTTATAACTTTGAGCTCTATATTTTCATCTTTGCAAAATTTTTCAAGTAGAGAGATATCACCTTCAGCATTTTTTCCAAATCTAAAATCTTCTCCCACAACTATTGCCTTGGTGTCTTTTGATATAAAATTAAAAAACTTTGCAGGAGATATATTTTTAATTTTTAGAAGATCAAGTGTATAAACAGTCCCATACATTTCAAGTAAATTTATTCTTTCTTGAAGACTTATTAGTAACCCGTCAAAATTTCCATTGTAATATTCAATTGGGTATATAATAGTAAAAATTTCGGAAGCTGCATGATACTTTTTAGCTAAATTCTTAAGTTCTTCCAAAATTCGAACATGTCCTCTGTGAACTCCATCGAAAACTCCTATTGTAACGACGCGCAAATTATCACCTCAAAAAAATTATATCATAAATTGTTTTGCTTTTTTAAAAAGCTGAAAATGATAAAGATAGTAAAAGAGGTAAGAACAATAACAGGTCCTGGGGAAATGTCAAAATAGTATGAAAGATAAAAACCAAGGAAGGTAACAACTAGATTATAGAATATAGAGAACACGAAGACGGAAGAAAATGATTTAGCCAATTTTTTAGCAAAAAGTCCGGGTATTATAATAAGTGCTCCAAGGAGTATAATCCCAGAGATTTTTACTATACTTACCACGATTACTGATATTAGAATTAAAAAAATAGTTCTTATTTGTTTAATATTAACACCATAAAATGCTGCCATTTCTTCATCTGCTAAAAAGAATAAAATTTCATATCTCATTAAGGATATAATTACAATTGATGATAAAATAACAAAAATCAAAAACCATACATCGGATAGTTTCACAAGTAAAATATCCCCGAAAAGATAGCTTGTTAAGTCTTGAACGTATGTGCTACTTTTAGAAATGATAATAACTCCTACAGACATAAATACAGGGAGGAGCATTCCAATAGCACTATTTTCATGAATTTTATGTTTATTTGAAAAAAAACTTATTAAAAGAGAAAAAAGGATAGCAGTTAAAATTGCTACAACTCTGTAGTCAACGTCAAAAAATAAACCTATTGCAAGACCAGCAAAAGCTGCATGAGCAGTACCATCACCTATAAATTCCATTTTTTTGTATACAATTAGAGGAGAGATAATTCCAGCAGCAAAACCGGATAAAAGACTTGCAAAGAAAGCGATTTTTAAAAAATCGTATGTAAAAATTTCATTGAACATTTTTATGCTCCTTTTCGTAATGGTATTTTCCTCTAATCCAAAGGTCAAAATCAGGGAAAAGTACTTTAAGTTCTTCGGGTTTGATCTCTTTAGTTGGACCATGACAATGTAGTGTCTTGTTCAAACACATTATTGTTTTGCATTTTTCAAACACCATACCAATATCGTGAGAAATCATTATTATAGTAATCTTTCTTTCAGAACGAATTTTTTCAAGAAGTTCATAAAATTTTGCTTTTCCCATCTGATCTATTCCCGCTTCCGGTTCATCGAGAATTAAAATATCTGGTTCAGAAATGAGAGCTCTTGCAAGAGAAAGCCGTTGAAGTTCTCCACCTGACATATTTCCTACCAATCTGTTCTCTTTTCCGGAAAGCCCTATTTCGTCTAAAATTTCTGGAATTTTTTCGATATTTTTAATGTTTTTGTACGTTCCCATAAGGACAAATTGAAAAGCATTGATTGGAACTTCTCTATTGATAGTTTGTGTTTGTGGGAGATATCCTATTTTTCCATTTACAATGACTTTTCCCTCGTAGTTTGTAATTTGACCAATTAAAATTTTTACAAGAGTTGACTTTCCGGCACCATTAGGTCCCACAATTCCTACAAAATCTCCTTCTGGAATTTTGAAATTTATGTTTTTTAAAATTTCTGTACCGTTTATTTTATAATTTAAGTTTTCTACTAAAATAATGTAATTATTCATATGAAACAGCCTTTCTAATTTCATTAAGGTTTTTATAATATAACTCAATGAATGTGGTAGTATCGATTCCTAATGGATCGAGAACAAAGTATTTTTTCCCAAGTTCATTTGCTATTATTTCAATTTCTGTTTTTGGTTGTTGAACTTCTGAAAAAATTGCTGTTATGTTTTTTGTTTTGATTATGTTCAAAAGTTCTTTAATACTAGATGAGGTATTGTGACCTTTTTCAATCCAATAAGTTTCAATTCCAAATTCTTTAAAATAGTAGTAGAAACTTGGATGCTGAACAAGAATTTTTCCTTTGACATTTTTAAAAACGTTAAATGAATCAAGAATAAAATTGTTTATTTTTTTAATGAGTTTTTTGGAGTTTGATTCATAGAATGTTCGATTTGCTGAATCTAATTCAGAAAGCTTCTTTACTATCGAGGGAATAATATAATATTTTGTGAAAAATGGATCTAACCAAAAGTGAGGATTATCTTGTTCAATAAAGAGTTTAGGAACAAAATCCGAGATGTAAATAACATTTTTGTATTTTTTTAGGTATGGTTCTAAATAACCATTTGCAATTATTAAATCAGCGCCATTTAATACTTTTGCATCGCTAATTTTTAAACTATAAACGTGTGGATTTGCTCCAGGTTTAATTAATAGACTTACTTTAGCTTTATCTTGGACAATATCTTTGACTAGAAGATAGTAAGGGTTAATAGTTGTTACAATGTTAAGAGAGAAAATAACTGTTAGTAGAAACATTACAAAATATAAAGTTAAGGATTTCTTCATTTTCATCCCTCCTGACAGTTTTTACAGAGTCCTTTAAAGTAGAAAACATGATCTATAATTTGAAAGTCAAATTTTTCCTCAACAAACTCTTCTAGTTGGGTTGCTGTGCATTTGTCAAAAATTTCTATGTTCCCACATTTTATGCAATATAGGAAATGATAGTGTTTGTTGGTAGAGTAAAAATATTTTGGCCCATTTTCAAAAGAAACAGATTTTATTAAATTCTTGCTTTCGAGAAAATTAAGAGTTCTATATATTGTGGAAAAATTTGGTTTTAATTTATTGACTTTGTATATTTCTTCTGCGGTTAATGGTTTATTGCTTTTTTCGATTATTTCTAAAATTTCCTTTCTTTTTTTTGTCATAACCATGTTATTCCTCCTTGCAAATGCAAATTATTTGCAAAAATATTATACCAGTTTGTTGTTTAAAAATCAAATGATTTTGATTTAAAAAAAGAATTTATTATTATCTTCCGTGTTTTGCATATAGTAAAGCTTTTGTGATATAATAAAACTCGAATGTAGGGGGGATAACATGCTTTTTGCTTTTGAAGTTAAAACAGAAGCTAGAAATATTTTAATTGATATTACAAGTAGAATTGAGGAATTAGTAAGAAAATCTGGAGTAAAATCTGGACTTTGTGTTGTTTATGTTCCTCATACGACTGCGGGTATTACAATTAACGAGAATGCAGATCCTTCTGTAAAATATGATATAGAAAATACCCTTTCAAAAATTGTTCCTTCAAATCTCAATTATACTCACCTCGAAGGAAATTCCGATTCTCATGTAAAATCAACTTTAGTGTCACCGAGTATCACTTTGATTATTGACAACGGGCATCTTCTCCTTGGGACTTGGCAAGGTGTATATTTTTGTGAATTTGACGGTCCGAGAAGGAGAAAAGTTTATATAAAAATTATTGAAGATTAAAGGGGGGATAATTTGTCCATATATATAGTTGGATTACCTGGCTCCGGAAAGTCCGCTGTAGGTAAAATTTTAAAAGAGGATTTTGGATACGACGTGGTTGACTTGGATGATGTTTTAAAAGTTGAGTACAAGAAGGGATTTAATAAAATATTACTTGACAATGGTTTTAATACCCTTAGAACACTTGAAGGAAAAATTTTGAAACGATTTAAAAAATATAACGACAAATTTATTGTAACTCTCGGAGTTTTGGCAAATTTAGAGTTGTTTAATGGTAAAATTGTGTATATAAAGATACCAAAGGAAAAATATATACAACGTATAAATAAAATCTCGAAAAAAGTTAAGCGTATTAATGAAGTCTATGAAGAAATCCATAATACGTTTTCACAAAAAGCAGATTTGGTAATTTCTTCTGAAAATAAGACAAAATTCGAAATTTCAAAGATTATCGACGATTTTTACAGAAAAAACAGAAATATTTAAACTAATCTTTTGTTTTCTCTAAATTTCTATATAAACGTTCGAAAAAGCTTATAAATAAGAGATTTGCAAAACTTTCACTAAAAATGCTATATTATTAACGTATTTTAAAGTTATCTTTTTAAGAGGGAGGGAAAAGTATGAGTAAAAAAGAACTTGTCAACATGGTTGCTGAGAAAGTTCCAGGATTGAAAAAGAAAGATGTTAAAGCAGTAGTTGATGCAGTATTTGAATCTATTTCTGAAGCACTTTCCAAGGGGGAAAAGGTTCAACTTGTTGGTTTCGGTACTTTTGAGGTAAGAAAAGCTGCTGCAAGGACAGGAGTCAATCCGAGAACAAGACAGAAGATTAAAATTCCTGCAAGAAAAGTTCCGAAATTTAAACCTGGTAAAGATTTGAAAGAAATTGTTAACAAATAAGTAAGTGTGCCCGAAAGGGCACACTTTTTTATAAATAATTGTTTGTAAAATAGATAGCATTTTAAAAGTTAATAGGAGGTCCTTGATGGAAACGAAAGGGGTAAAGCTTTTAAAGGGAGATCCAAAAAAAGCCATACTGAAACTTTCAACTCCCATGATTTTAGCTATGTTTGTACAAACAATGTATAATCTTGTGGATGGGATATGGGTAGCAGGATTGGGCCCGAAGTCTTTGGCAGCGATAGGAGTATTTTTTCCAATATTTATGATAATCATATCTTTAGCATCTGGATTAGGAGTTGGTGCTAGCTCCGTTATTGCACGCAAAATAGGTGAGAAGGATAAAAAACTTGTTGATAGTGCAGCTATAAATTCAATAGTTCTTTCAGTTTTCTTTGGCGTGATTTCTTCAATATTTTTTTTGATTTTCATTGGAAAGATTTTGAAAATAATAGGAGCTTCTGAAGAAATTTTAACTTTAACACTTGAATATGCATATGTGATTATTTTTTCAACGACTCTTTTGTTTTTTAACAATGTGGTTAACGGAATATTAAGGGGCGAAGGTGACGCGAAAAAAGCAATGTATGCAATCACAATTGGTTCAATTTTAAACATTTTTTTGGATCCACTTTTCATCTACACTTTTAATTTTGGAATAAAAGGTGCAGCATACGCAACTGTTTTTTCAATTTTTATTTCTACTGTTCTAATAATATACTGGTTGTTTATTAAAAGAAATACTTACGTTTCTTTGTATGTTAGAGGATTCAAAATTAATTTTAAAATTATGAAGGAAGTTTTAAAAGTAGGAATTCCTTCTTCTATAGCCCAAATTTCCATGTCAATTGCTATGTTTGTTTTAAATATTTTTGCTGTAAGGTCAGGAGGAGATTTTGGGGTAGCAGTGTTTACAAGTGCGTGGCGAATAATAAATTTTGGGACAGTACCATTGCTTGGAATAGCTACAGCAGTAACTTCTGTTACCGGTGCTTCATATGGTCAAAAGAATGGGGAAAAACTGGAAATTGCCCATATTTTTGCTATAAAATTTGGATTAATAATTTCAATTTTTGTTATGCTTTCAATAATGATTTTTGCACCCGTTATTGCAAAAATATTTACGTATTCAAGTGAAGGTTCAAAAATATATGTTGAACTTGTTGAAGCTTTAAGAATTTTGAGTTTTTTCTTACCTGGTGTTCCTTTTGGTATGTTAACTTCTGCAATGTTTCAAGGGATTGGTCAAGGAATAAAGAGCATGATAGTTTCTGTAAATAGAACCATAATAATGCAGGTTTTGTTTTCCTATTTATACATTTTTATACTTAATATAGGATTAAAAGGAGTGTGGTGGGGAATTGTTACGGGGAACGCTACATCAGCGGTAATCACCTTTTTCTGGGGCAGGAGCACAGTTAAAAAATTGAAAAAAATATTTCTTAAATAATTTTATTTTTTTAATTTTGCGTTTTTGTATATTTCTAAATTTCGACAAATTTCAACGAAATCACAACTATAATTAAAATTTATACATTTTGTTTCTATGGTTGTTTTTATATCAAATTGTGTAGTTTCTTTTACATAGCTTAAGAATGGTTTGTTTTTCACGTTTTCTTCTAATGCTATTGGGGCAAAATAGCCGGTTGACATTTTTTCTAACACATTTTTTAGCCAGTTGATAAAAGAATCATAATTGACAAGATAATAGTGTGTTTTTTTCCCGCCTCCTTTTAAAATTAAGAAGTTTCCTTCTCTTTTTATAAAGTAATTTTTTGGAGATTTTCCAGATAAATTGAAAAATATTAGAAAACTATCAAAATTCTCTTTTTTGGCTTTTCTATAAACAATATCGTAAAGTAAAAGCTGTTCTGCATAGATTTTGTTTAATGAACTTTTGTAATCTATTATAGCAATTGCTTTTTTCTCAGTTTCTGAAATATTCTCTGAAACTTCCTTGCTATTTGTTCCATAAAAACCTGTATAATTTTTATCAAGTTCGTCAATTCTATCAATTCTAATTTCAAAATCATATTCTTTTTCCCCTATTTTAAGAGTTTCTTTGTATTGTGATTCTAATTCTTTTGTTTTTTTTCTTTGAAGGCTGAATTTTTTAACAATTTTCAGATAACCTTTTTCTGAGAGATTTTCTGATAGAAACTTAGTAAGTAATTCAGAAAATTCTTTTATTTTTAACATTGAAGGTAAACTATATTGGTCTATTTCATTTCGGAAAATATCATAATATACTTTTTCGACAAGTTTTTGAATATTTTCGACTTGCAAATTAGTTATGTTTTTTTCAAAAATCTCTTTCAAGACTCTGTGAAATAAAATTCCTTTGTACATTGATTCTTTATTTTTTGAAATAGGTTTTACCTTTGCTATTTCCCTTAAATAAAAGTAAAAAGGACAATCTACATACATAGAAATTTTGGTGTGACTTAACGTTGTTCTTTTGAATTTACCTACCCATTGATTTTTATCTGCAGTGGGTGCTTCTTGTTTTCTTTTTAATGCTTCATATATTTTCTTGTCTTGTATAGAAAAAATATTTTCTGGGGATGGAAGAATATTGCTATCATTTTCGGTTTTTATAGGACCGTTACAAAATTCTCTCATATATTGTGAAGGTAGAATTGGCTCACCTTTAAGGCTGGATGAGGGATATGACACAAAATTTTTAGTGGAAAAAATAAAAGATAAAATAATGTTTCTCCTTTCGTTTTCTTCAATGTAACTAACGAAATTATGTGAATCATCCGATGCTTGCAATATTAATGGATTTGTATTAAAAGAAGGATAATAAGAATCGGTAAAATGAACAAAAAATTTATATTTTTTCTCAACAAATCTAGCAGTAGTAATATCAAGAATCTCGACAGAGTTTGAATACTTGTTAGTTGTTCTGTATGTTTCTACGCTTAAAATGTTTATAAGTATTTTGTACAGTAAATGCCAGGAAGTTTTTTTGTTTTTAAATATTACTTTACTATATTTTTGGAGTTTCATAATTACTTCTGAAAATTTGAAAAGAGCATTAATTTCCTTCGTTATACTTTCATTGTTCAGGTATTTAGAAGGTTCTTTAAAGATAGAAAAATTATAAATAACATCCTTGATAAAATTTCTAATCCATTCAAAAAAGTCATTTTTCATATTGTTTTCGATGTTAATTAACAAATCAAAAGTCGATTCAATTATTTCCTTAAAATTTCTGTATTCATCAATTTTATCCATTCTTTCTTGAAATGTGTCGTCTTCCACTATTTGTGACAATTTATCAATTTTTTCTTGTATGGGTTTTAAAAACATATTTTGAATATGTTCTTTGCTAATTTGTGAGGATTTTAAGTTTATAAAAAAGAAACCAAATTCCTTAAAAAGTTCTTCAATTTGATCCATTGTGAGCTTTCTATTTGTAATATAAGGTGTTTCAATTAGTGCCAAAATGTCTTCCATGTCATATCCAGAAAAGATAGTTTTAAGTGGTTGAAGCAACATTTTAATGAGTTTACTTTCTGAAAGTTTGGTAATTCCAGAAAGTTTGTGAGGAATTTTCATATTCTTTAATTCCTCAGAAATTTGAAACATGATCTGATTAGTAGGAGCAATGATTGCAATATCACCCGGTTGGGTACCATCGAGTATATTTTTCTTAACCATACCGCAAATGTATTTTATTTCATTTGAAGGATTTTTAAATGATAATCCGTATGTATAGGGTTTAAGGTTTAGTTTTACAGGTTTTTTTTCTTCCAATACAAATTTGTTTTCTCTTAAAAATTCATATATAGCATCTAGTTCTTTGAAGGCTCTGTCTTCAATTTTTCTCCAAACGTAAAAATAAACATTGTTGCTTTTTTCAAATAATTTTTGAAGAGCTTTTTTTACAAGGGGGGTTAGATCAAAGAATCCGCTAATTACAAGTGTTTCTTTTTCTGTTTCTACATAACTTGCATTTTCAATATACCATTTGTAAGTTGTTATAGGATCGAAAATATTTTCTGTTTTTTGAAAAAAGAATCTAATTTCTTCTAAAAGTTCATTAACAAGTCTTGGAAGATTTCCATCTTGGTTGAGAATTTTCTCGATTTCTTTATAATACATAGGAGTATAAGAATTATTGTTACTGTTATTCAGTTCCCAAGCTTTTTCAAAAAGATCGAGTATATATTCAATTATTCCTTTAGATCTTGAAACAACCCTTAAGAAGTCATAATACTCGTCTCTATGTTTATCATATTTTGCCACCAGTTCTTCAATTTTTTCAGCTATAAAAGCCTTAAAGAAGTCTCTATCGAAAAAAACAGCATCCATGTTGTTTTTCAACAAAGTTTCTGTAACATATTGATTGATAACCATAAAAGCATTTTTATTAATTGTTTTTCCGTATTTGAAAGCAAACTTATCCGAAACTTGCCTTACGTATTGACCTGTGGGTCCAATGAATAAAAAGGAAAATGGATTATAATATTTTTCAATTTCCCGGGCTAGCAATTCAAAATGGTTATTTGTCGGTTCTATTATTATAGCTTTCCTCATGTTACCACCTTTTCATACTCTTCGATTAATTTTTCAATAGTATTTTTGAAAGTGTCGTTAGGAGGAACTACATCTATGATTTCTCCTGTTTTTGTTGAGACTATATAACCTTTTATAACATTTCCAAAATCGTTTAAAAGAAACATATAAAACTGAATTTGAAAAACGTATTTTTCCAATTTTTCTTGATCATGTAATTTTGTGTGTTTGAAATCAACAATGTAAAAGTTGTTGTTTTTTTTGAATACTTTGTCAGGGATGCCAAATAAAATGTAATTTCTACCTTTGAATTTAAATGGTTTAGCGAGTCGCCATTCAGAAAAAACAGTTGAATTTTCAAATAATTCTTGTAGTTTACTTGAGATGTTAACTTTTAATATTCCTGAATCTTCTAAATTTTTAAGTTGAGAAAGAGTTTCTACCGTGGAAAGTTTCTGATGAATATCAGTTCCTTCAAACGTTTCCTCTAGGAACAAGTTGTCGAAATTATATACTTTTTCTTCTTCCTCTGTTAGTTCTAGTTCTTTTTGTTTACCAAGAAAGCTGTAAATTGTTGTTGGTGAAATGTAAGATTTATAGGCAAGATTTCTCAGATCCCTAAGATTTTTTTGAGGAATTTCTCCCAAAATCTCATCACTTTTATTTTCCGTTTTTTCTATTTCAATGTTTTCTATTTCAATGAATTCTAAACTGCCAGTATGATTATTTTTCAATTCTTCAATTTCCGATTCGGTTAGTTTTAAAAATTTTCCTGAATAAGAGTCAATTTCGGGGAAAATAAGTGGGATAAAAATTTCAGAAGCTCTTGTTATAGCAACATATAATTTCCTCTGAAGTTCTGTTTCGTCATATACATCGTTTAAGTTAAAAAGTTTTATAGCATCTAGAATTTCAGTATTTTCAGAGTTTCTAAATTCTTCTAGGAATTTTTCTAAGATATAATATCTTTTAGTTTTTGTATTTGTAAATTGTACACCGTTTTTTGACTTGTTGTCCTTTTTTGTGTCAAGAAGATCACCAAGAATTACTATCTTAAATTCCAATCCTTTTGATGCATGTATTGACATTAACTTAACACTGTTTGATGTTTCATCTTCAATTGTGGCCTCTCCTTCACTTGTTTCAGATAATTTCTGGATAAGCTTAATAAGTTCTGAAAATGACGTTGCAAGTTGATCCATACTTGAAGCTTCGGAAAGTAATTTTCTAACATTTAGGATAGCAGTTTTATAATCTTGAAATTGTGTTAATTTTTCAAAGTAATTAAGTTCTTCAATGAGGTTTCTTAAGACTTCTGTAGGGCTAATATAGTACTTGAGTTCCGCGTATTTTTCAAGAGTTTTTAGAGCATGAGAAATGTTATTCGAAAAATTGAGATGTTTCGCGGTTTGAAATAAAGGTTCTCCGTTATTTTCTTGAATGATTTTGTTGTAATCCTTAAAAGTTCCTGAGACTAACGGAGAAAAGAAGAATTGTGTAAAATAAAAATTATTATTTGGATTTTGAATAGCATTTAAAGCATTTAGTATTGTTTTAATTTCAAGTCTTTTGTAGAAATTTTTCCCTCCAATTATATAAAGTGGAATACCATATTTTTTGAATACTTCTGAGTAAATTTCTTCAGCATTTGCAATTCTTGATCTTAATATAACAAAATCGTTGTACGTAATTATATGATTTTCATTATTTTTAGTACATAACTTTTTTCCAACAAGTTTTGATATAAGGTAAGCTGCTACTTCTGCTTCTTTTTTTATTTTGTCTTCGTTTTCCTTGAGTTTGATCAAAACATATTTTATTCTACCGCCAGTTTTTTGATTAATTCCTGGTACAACACCACCCTGAAGAATTTTTGCGTTTGAAATATCGTTTTTGTCAAACCATAGTTTTTCATATAAATTTGGATAAATTGATTTGAATACCTCATGTTTTTCAGTTTTTTCTGCAATATGTTTGTTAAATAGTTTTTCTTTGACAATAAAATTAAAGAAATTGACTAAATGCTTATTTGAACGATAATTGTCTCGTAAAGCTAATATTTTGTATTTTTCGTCAGATTTTTCTTCAAATTCTTGTAAAGTTTCAAGGAAAACGGAAACATCTGAACCTCTAAATCTATAAATCGATTGTTTCCTATCTCCTACATAGAACACATAATTGTTTTCGCTATGAAGTTTTTCAAATAATTCTTTTTGAAGGTAATTAGTGTCTTGGAATTCATCGACAATGATGTATTTGAATTTGTTTTTATATTTTTCTTTTATATGATCAATTTCAAGTACTTCTAGAGTTTTTTCGAGAACGCCTTTAAAATCAAACTCGAAATTATCCACAGTAAATCCTTCGTATAATTCTTTTGAAATAAGTGATATAAGTTTAAATGCAACAAGTGCCTCGGAATCATCTTTAGCAACTTTGAATAGTTTATCAGAAATAGTAGATTTCTTCATTTCTGTTCTCCAATTTATAAGAGTTTTTTCAAGCAATTCTTCCATCGCGTTAAGGTTTTTCATTTTTTCAAATAGAATTTTAAGTCCATTTTTGTAGTTCAGTAATTCTTTTAAATAAGTTTCAATTTTCTCCTTTCTTTTTGCTAAAAGATTTGTAGTGACCGTTGTTTTGTTATTATCATATAATTCAAAAATGTATTTTAAAGTTAAATATACTGATTTTTCAATTAATTTTGCTGCTTTGGCATCACTTATAATTGTGAAGTTTGGGTCAATAGAGACGTTTAGGTTCTCTTCTTTCAGTATTCTTTGACAGAAACTATCAATTGTGGAGATTATTGCGCGAGTGAGGTTGTTGTTAACGTTTTCCCAGTATTTTATAATTTTTTGATTTTTTGATTTCTTTGCTTCAACGACCTTCCTTTTCACAGTTTCTAATATTCTCTCTTTCATTTCAGAAGCAGCTTTCCTTGTGAAAGTAACGACAACTATTTTATCAATAATTTCTGGATAATTTAATTTTTCATACTCTTCAAGTATGAAAACGTAATAATTTGTAATGGTATAAGTCTTTCCTGTTCCGGCAGATGCAGAAATAAAGTAATTTGCGTTAATGTTTTTTTTAATTTCATTTAAAATAGACATATTTACACCTCAATATAAACTCATAATTAGATAGGATTTTGTGAAAGTATATTAATTTTCAGAAGTTTTGTTGAGTAACAGTAAAAACGAAAGAATCAATGTGAAGAAACGGTGTTATTTTATTTTTCTATGCTTTATATTTTAACAAACATAAGTTTCAATTTTTTAGTTGTTCTATTTATATTAATTATAACATTAAAAATTTTTAAAGGAAATATTAAACTAACGAAAATATAAGGTATAATATAATTGAAATTAAAACTAAGGAGGGGAAAAATGACCGTACTTGTAGCCGGTGGCGCTGGATATATAGGCTCACATGTATGTAAAAAACTCCATGAAAGAGGTTATAAGGTTGTAGTATATGACAATTTAGTTCATGGTTATAAAGAATTCGTTAAATGGGGAGAATTTGTTCTCGGAGATATTTCTGATGAACAACTTTTGGATAAAGTTTTTAAACAATATAACATAGATGCTGTTATGCATTTCTGTGCATTCATTGAGGTAGGAGAATCGATGATTAATCCACAAAAATATTATACTAATAATGTGTCTGCTACTCTGACTCTTCTAAAAGTTATGTTGAATAATAAAATAGACAAGTTCATATTTTCTTCTACAGCTGCTGTTTATGGAATTCCTGAAAGAGTACCTATTAGTGAGGACGATCGTAAAGTCCCTATAAATCCATATGGTAAAAGCAAATGGATGATTGAGCAGATTTTGGAAGATTATGACAAAGCATATGGCTTGAAAAGTATTAGATTTAGATATTTCAATGCGGCTGGGGCTGATGAAAGCGGTGAAATTGGAGAAGCGCATGTGCCAGAGACACACCTTATTCCATTAATATTAGATGCAGCGCTTGGAATTAGAGAAAATGTGAAAATATTTGGAACCGATTATAACACAAAAGATGGAACTTGTGTAAGAGATTTTGTTCATGTGAATGATTTGGCGGAAGCGCACGTTAAAGGGTTAGAATATTTATTGGATGGTGGAAGTACGAATTATTTTAACTTAGGAAGTGGAGAAGGCTATTCGGTAAAAGAAGTTATTGAAACTGTAAAAAGAGTTACAAAAAAGGATTTTAAAGTATTAGAAACAAGTAGAAGGCCTGGTGATCCACCGTATCTGATTGCTGATAGTACAAAAGCAAAAAGAATACTCGATTGGCGACCAATATACTCTCTAGAAAGTATAATTAGAACTGCCTGGAATTGGCATAGAAATATGAAAAATAGGTATGGTATAATAAAGAACTGACTTTGGAGTGTGAAAAATGAAAAAAATCAGTTTGCTTTTTTTGATTTCGATATTTTCATTAATTTTTTCTTATAAAGTTACTTTTGTTGTATATGTTCCCGATAATACACCAAATAATAGCAATGTGTTTATTTCAGGAAATTTTAACGATTGGAATCCAAATGATAAAAGATACATGATGCAATACAAAAATGGACATTATGAATTAAAAGTGGATTTATCAGGCGTTATAAAATTTATTGTAACTAGAGGAAGTACTACTACGATAGAGAATATTAAAAAATATAGAATTGCAAGGATAACTAAGGATGGTGTTAAAATCATAGCAAAAGTAAAGAAGTGGAAAGATTTATCGGGGAAGTTAGAAATAATTGAAAATTTTTATTCTCCAGAACTTAACAATAAAAGGAATATAATTGTCTATCTTCCTCCAGGATATGATGAAAATGAGAAATATCCTGTGTTATATATGCATGATGGGCAAAATCTTTTTGATAGCAAAACTTCTTTTATAGGTATAGAATGGGGCATTGATGAAACATTAGATAATTTAATAACAACTGGAAAAATTGATCCTATAATTGTTGTAGGGATATATAATTCTTCGGATAGATTAGCTGAATATTCTCCGTGGTATGATTCATATTACAAGGATGGAGGAAAAGGTGATAAATATTTGGAGTTTATTGTTAATAGTTTAAAACCATTTATTGATTCCCATTATAGTACTAAAAAAGAAAGTAATTATATTGGTGGCTCTTCCATGGGAGGGTTGATTTCTTTATATGCAATATCCAAATATGATATTTTTTCAGGTGCTATTGTAATGAGCCCTTCTCTATTTTTCGGTGATGGAAAAATTTTCAATTACGTGAGTCAAAATCCACCAGCAAATGCAAAAATTTTTCTGTATGTTGGAAAAAAAGAATCTAGCGATCCAACGTTTTTAGAAAATGTAAGAAAACTAGAACGTATATTGAAGAAAAATTTTGTAAACGTAAAATACATAGAGGATCCTGAAGGTATTCATAATGAAGTGTATTGGGCAAAAAGATTTCCAGAGGCGGTAGAATGGATTTTGGAGGTTAAAAAATGAAAAAGATTTTGTCTTTGATTTTTTTATATATATTTTTAATTACTTTTGGAGCACATTACGTTGAAATTGAAACTGTAACATCTACAGAGGTATTGTTATCAGTAACACCATATTACGAGCCTTCAATTTCTCCAAAAGTATATTTATATACTCCTACTGGTTTCATAATTGCAAGAAAAGCTGGTAATAATTTATATGAATTTAGAGACGGAAATTATTCTTGGGTGATTCCAATAGTTTATGGAAAAAATAACTTAAATCAGATTGTAACTGGTGTTGTTTCAAATGTGATTTTAGATTTGAGGGAATATAAAAAGTCAATTAATTTAAAAGTTTATACAGATCCGGAAAGTAAGTCTTTAGTAGCAAAAGTGGAAACTGAGTACACTATAGTTAAAGCGAAAGTTGACGATATTCGACTTGATGTAATAAAAACTTCTGAAGGTTATTTGTTAATTACCAAAAAACCACGAAAAGAATTTAGAAACCAATTAATTATAACTATTAGATTGAAAAATGGAAAAGAAAAAAAGGTGGAGTATAATTTGTTTACATTGAATGGTTTTACTACATATCTCAGAGGTGATTTTACTCCATATATAACCAATATTTTTGGCACGCATACAGTAAAAAAAGGAGAAATATTATGGGAAATAGCTAACAAATATGGTGTTAGGACGGCTGATCTTCAAATTATTAATAAATTGGAAGATCCCAATAAAATTTATCCTGGAATGAAGTTAAAAATTGGTACTGTCCAGTTTTTAGAGGGACTTACGACCGTTGTAGTTAATCTCTCAACTTCAAGGCTCGCAGTTTATTATGCTGGAAAGCTTGTGAAAATATTTCCTGTTGCAATAGGAAGAAGTGATGCAACTCCACCTGGGATATATTGGATATTAGATAAACAAATTGATCCGGCTCTTTATTGGTATGGCGAATATATTCCTCCAAGATCTCCTATTAACGGTCTTGGTACAAGATTTTTGCAATTTTCAAATCCCACATATGGTATACATGGTACAACAAAACCGTGGGAAATTGGCCGGAGAATCTCTCATGGTTGTATAAGAATGTTTAATTTTGATGTGGAAACTTTGGATGCTTTTGTTAATTTAGGAAGTCCAGTTATTGTAATAAAAGAATACAAAAATTTTCCTGATAATTTGTCAGACCTTCCAGAATTTACAGCCTTTAAAGAGAAAATGTTATTAACAAAAGTAAATTAGAGTTTAATTGGAGGGAATTTTATGACATTTTTAATTACAGGTGCAAATAGAGGAATAGGTTTTGCTTTAACTAAAGAAATATTAAAGAAGAAACACAAGGTTATTGCCGCGGTGAGAAATTTAAAGGCAAAAAATTTATTGCAACTTGAAGAAGAAAATATTGACATTATGCATTTGGATATTTCAGATTATAATTCAATTGTGGATTTTTCCGCCCAATTAAAATGCGAAGTAGATATTCTTATAAACAATGCTGGTGTTCTTTTTAAAGACAGTTTTCCTGAGCTGAAATATGAAGATTTTTTAAATTCTTTTAAGGTAAATACTTTGGGAGCGCTTTTTTTAACACAAGAGCTGTACAAAAATAAGAAACTAAAGAAGGGTGGAAAGATAGTTAATATAGATTCTATTTTAGGTTCGATAAGTAATACAAGGACAACCCCAAGTTATTGTTATTCAATATCAAAAGCGGCTCTTAACATGGCGACTAAACTACTTTCAAATTATTTTTTGAAAGAAGATATTTTAGTTTTCTCTGTACATCCTGGGTGGGTGAAAACAGATATGGGAGGGAAAAACGCTCCTATTACGCCAGAAGAATCCGCAAAAAACATTATTAATCTGATTGAGAATGTAAAAGAAACAGGAAAATTTTATGATTATACTGGTAAAGAAATAGAATGGTAAATTGAAAAATTATTTTGTTTCCTTGCTGATTAAAATTACAGAACTTCTAGGCATTGCAGTATAAGTAAAACCTATTTGTTCAGGTTCATCAAGAAAATCTTCAGGTGAATCCTTTGAAGTATCAACAACTCTAAACCAAGTTTTGCCATGCAAAAATGGAAGAGTAAAATTCAAAGGTTCTTTCCATTGGTTTAGAATGACGAAGATATCGTTATCTGGCTCCACTTTTTCACATAAAAAATCTGTTCCACTTATCATGAAGGCAATTGAATGAGAATGGTATCCCCAATCAGGCTGATAAGGTTTTACACCGTGCCAACTAATATCTGCTATTCCATCACCTGTAAGATCTTTACCTGTAAAGAAATGTTTTCTCCGTAGAGCATGATGTTTTTTTCTGAATTCAATCATTTTTTTAAAAAATCTGAAAATATCATAATGTTTTTCTTTTAATGACCAATCGAGCCATGTCTTCTCGTTATCCTGGCAGTAAGTATTGTTATTACCGTATTGCGTTCTGAACATTTCATCACCCATTAATATCATAGGGGTTCCTTGTGAAACCATAAGAATAGCCACAAAATTTTTGATTTGCTGTTTCCTGATTTTAATTATTTCAGGGTCATTACTTTCACCTTCAACTCCGTAGTTGAAACTATAATTTTCATCTGCGCCATCTTTATTATCTTCCCCGTTTTCTTCATTATGTTTATGGTTATAACTTACAAGATCTCTCAATGTAAATCCATCGTGACAAGTTATAAAGTTTATACTTGCGTGCGGTTCCTTTTTGCTGTAAAGATCCGGGCTACCGGTAATTCTTTTTGCAAGTTCAAGAACTGTACCTTCATCCCCTCGAATGAATTTCCTAACAGTATCTCTATATTTTCCATTCCATTCTGCCCAGCCTTTTGGGAACTGTCCAAGAAAATATCCGCCGGCAGCGTCCCAACCTTCCGCTATCAATTTCAGATTATGCAAGATAGGATCTTCAGAAATGTCTTTTAGTAACGATAGATCTCCTATCCATTTCCCTTCAGGTGTTCTCCCTAAAACGGCTGCAAGGTCAAACCGGAATCCATCAACGTGCATTTCTGTGGCCCAATATCTCAGACTATCTATTATCATCTCTTTAACCACTGGATGATTACAATTTAGGGTATTTCCACAACCTGAGTAATTTAAATAATATCTTTTATTTTCTGGATTAAGCATGTAATAAATTTCGTTATCGATTCCTCGGAATGAGATAGTAGGTCCTAATTCATTTCCTTCGCCGGTATGGTTATATACAACATCTAGAATTACTTCCAACCCGTTTTTGTGCATTTCTTTTACGAAATCTTTGAACAAAAATACTTGTTCTCCAAGTTTCATTCCAACAGAATAATTACCAGTAACTGCGAAAAATCCAAGTGGATTGTATCCCCAAACGTCTTTTAATTTTTCGCCAGTGATAGGATTAATCCTGTCATTAGCATCAAAGTTAAATTCAAATATAGGCATTAATTCTATAGTAGTAACTCCTAACTCTTTTAAATGATTCAGTTTTTCTAATATCCCTAAAAAAGTTCCTGGATTTTTGACTTTTGCATTTGGATGCATTGTAAAAAGTCTAACATGCATTTCATAAATTATAGTATTTTCCCAAGGAATATTTGGATGTGTATCGCCCTTCCAGTCATATTTGGAGTCGTCGATAACTATTGATTTAGCTGAATTTTTGACAGAGTCTTCTATTGAGAACGATAAGTCTTTCAGAGGAGAATTTTTGTCGTATCCATATACTGATGTAGAATTCCAATCGAAATTATTCACAATAGCTTTGGCGTACGGATCTAAAAGTAATTTATGATGATTAAATCTTTTTCCATTTTCTGGTTCATATGGCCCATATATTCTCCAACCATAATATTGGCCGTGACCTATTCCATAGACGTAAATGTGCCATATATCCCCCGTCTTATTATGAATCGGATGAAGTTCAAAACGATGTGAAGGGGTAGAATCTTCATGGTGTTGATATAATTCCAATATTACTTTTTCAGCATGTCTTGAAAAAATAGCAAAATTAACTCCAGTGTCGTCTGGGGTTGCACCTAACCTGGGATATCCTCTTTTTGTTTTCAATTTAGTATTTGGAGAGGGATTGTTATATTGTACAGGATAGTCAGCCATATTATTGATACACAATCTCGTAAGTAAATTCAGGAATCACTTGTTTGAGCATCGCTGATACTGCGCAATATTTTTCTTGAGAAAGATGTACAGCTTTTTCGACTTTTTCTTTTGGTGGTTCTCCATTAAATTTAAAAATATATTTTAAATGAATTTTTGTAAAGACTTTAGGATGTTCTGAAGCAGTTTCAAATTCAGTTTCCAATTTAAATGACACGAGCTTGTCTATAACTTTCATCTTTCTTAATAAAGATACAATATCCATTCCAGTACATCCCATAAGAGAATAGAGCATGAGTTCTTTTGGTCTTAAACCTGCGTCTTTTCCTCCCACATTTTCACTAGCATCTAATATTAAATCATGTCCAGAAGTTGTTTTTGTAAAGAACAACATTCCCTCATACCAATTCAGTTCAGCTTTTGCCATTTTCTCTCTCCTTTCTTGTTACTTTATTATATCATACAAGCATTTCTCCTTTGATGATTAGAATTCCAAGAATTATTAAGAATATTCCTCCGAAAATTCTTAAAATTAACTCCCATTTTGGTTTTCCAAAACTGTAAGAAATCAATTTTGAAACAGGAATACCTATGGTAAGAAAAGGAATAGAAATTCCAAGCGAATAAACAAATAGTAAAATTCCTCCTTTTAAAGCATTTGAACTCGCGGCAATAGTCAAAATAGAACCTAGTATGGGGCTACTACATGGTATCCAAACAAGTCCAATTGCTCCTCCAAAGAGAACACCAGTTAAAAATCCTCCACCTTTAAATTTCCAAATATTTATCTTACTTTCTTTTACAATTTGTTTTCCGATAATATAGAAAATTCCCATAGCAATAATAATGATTCCTAAAACGTAGTTTATTACAACTCCGTATTTGACAAAAAAACTACCAACTTGTCCTGAGAACACACCAATAGCTGAAAACAAAAAAGAAAAACCAACAAAAAAACCAATGGTTTTAGTGATCTTATTTTTTGCAGTAAAAAGAATCCCTAAAAAAGCAGGAATAAGTGGTAAAACGCATGGGCTAAAAAAGGCTAAAAATCCATGTCCCAAGGCAACCCATATACTTATATCTTTGTAAATGCTAAGCATTAATTTTCCTCCAAAAGAAGGATTCTTAGAACTCCTTTGCTTTTTAGAAATTCCCCAACATCCTTGGAATAAGTGAGATAAGTTTTATATACATCAATATTTTTCTCTTCATCAATTGATTCCACAACTTCAACATTTTTATCATTGTTAAGCACGAAATCAAAATCTTCTTTATTAACAGGGATTAACTCGGGGGCACCAAGATAGAAATCATTCTTTGAAGCATAATCGTCAAAACTTTCTTGATAATCTTCGTATAAATATCTTAAAACGTACATTAATGCCTTTTTAAAATCATTTAAAGGCAAAAATCCTGGGATAGTAGTTATTCCTTGATCTTTATTCCAAAATACAAATGTTGGAGTACCGCGAACACCAAAAACATTGAATAATTCTCTATTAGTAAACTCTTCACCAAGAAACTTAGTTTTCTTTGTGTTGGGGTTTATTTTAACAAATATGTATGAAGCTCTAAGGATGTTTTGAAATTTTTCATCTGAAAGTACTTCATCTTCGAATTTTTTGCAATATATACATGTTGGAGAAGAAAAATAAATTATTAATGGTTTATTTTCGATAAGTGAAATTTTATAAGCTGTTTCTAGATCGTAAAATGTATATTCATAGGAAAATACAAGTATTGATAACATAATGATTAATAAAAAGGATATTTTTTTCATAATTTAACCTTCTTTCCTACTTTAAATTTTTTTATTTTTATTTTCCAAAAAAATTTAATAATTGGGCACTTCATCTTCCAGGTTTTAAAAAAATTCATGTTTTCCCCCCTAAAAGATAACTAAAGGCAGGGTTTCCTGCCTTTAGTTAATACCAAGTATTCTATCAATTTTAGATTTGTCAAAACCTATAATAACCTGATTACCAATCTCAATTACTGGAACACCTAATTGTCCAGATTTTTTATACATTTTTTCAGCTGCTTTTTGATCTTTTGAAACGTCATATTCTTTAAATTTTAATCCCAATTGTTTAAAATAATTTTTAGCTTTTTTACAGTATGGGCAAGTCGGAGTTGTATAAATTGTTATCTTTAAATGTTGCACTTTGCCACCTCCTTAGAAGTATTTTTTAGCAGCATGTTCAACAGCAATTGCGCCATCTGCGGCGGCTGTAACAATTTGTCTCAAATTTTTAACTCTTACATCTCCAACTGCGTATATACCTGGTACATTTGTTTCCATGTTTTCATCTGTTTTAATATATCCGTATTGGTCGAGTTCGACAATATCTTTTAATAAGTCACTCTTTGGAACAAGACCTATATATATAAATACACCTTCAGCTTTGATTACTGATTCTTCACCAGTTTCGTTATTAACTATAACAACTTCTTCTACTTTGTCTTTTCCTTTAATTTCTTTTACAAGAGAATTATAAATGACTTTTACATTTTCATTTGATAAAAGTCTATCTTGTAAAACTTTAGCAGCGGTTAGATATGGCAAATTTTGAACCATTGTAATACTTTTCACCATTTTAGCCAAGAAATGAGCTTCATCGCAAGCGCTATCTCCACCACCTACAACAACTACATCTTTTCCAGAAAATAAATAACCGTCACAAGCTGCACAATACGTAACTCCCTTTCCTCTAAATTCCTTTTCACCAGGAACTCCTAATTGCCTTGGAACAGCCCCTGTTGCATAAATTAATACTTTACCTTTAACAACTTTCCCATTGTCTAGATGAATATATTTATATTCATTATCATACGTTATTTTCATAACTTC
Organism: Thermosipho atlanticus DSM 15807; assembly: GCF_900129985.1. NCBI lineage: Bacteria > Thermotogati > Thermotogota > Thermotogae > Thermotogales > Fervidobacteriaceae > Thermosipho > Thermosipho atlanticus. The sequence continues at coordinate 29,429 of NZ_FQXN01000004.1, forward strand.
AGCCGTTACAATTTCAGCGCCAAATTCTTTAGCATGTTCTGCAAACTTTTCACCAAGCACACTGCCTTCAATTCTAACAAAACCGGGCCAGTTTTCAACTATGTGTGTTTGAGTGACTGCACCACCTTCTAGGGCTTTTTCAAATACAGCGGCAGTGAGACCTGCGCGTCCCGCATATATTGCTGCAGTAAGACCTGCCGGGCCTCCTCCAACTATTAAAATGTCGTAATAATCTTTCGGGCCAGTGGAAATGTTTCCGAGATCAAAGTGAACCATTTAAGTTCACCCCCTTATTTTATAGCTTTCAAGACTTCTTCAAGATACTGAGCTTCAGGATATGCTCCAATGAAGAAAGTATTGGGATTCCTATTAATAACGATATGTGGAACAGATGAAACTCCAAATTCGTTACTTAGTTCAAAAAATTCATTGGCTTCAATCATTTCAGCTTTAATGAGAGGATTAACGAGTGCGAAATTATGTGCAGTCAAAACTGCTTTGGGACAATACGGGCATGTTGGAGTTACAAATACACTAATTTTAACGGGTTTATCAATAGCTTGAAGTTTTTCAATAGTGCTTGGAGAAAGCTCGGGAGTTGCTCCTTTACCAAAAGTAATAATATCTTGAACTAATGTTCCGAATTCATGTCCCGAAGGAAGGCCGTAAAACCTTACGCCTTTATCTTCACCGTCTTCAAGAGTAAGAATTAAGGCTGGTGTCATTTCTACCTCATATTTTTTTGCTAAGTCGTTATGTTCATTAACATTATATCTTTCAACAACAATTTTGTTGGAAAGTTCTTGCAATTCGTCTAAGATTTGTTCCTCTAACTCACAGTATTCACAATTTTCTTTCGAATCACCAAAATAAATAAGTTTTACGTTGTTTTTAAGTTCTTTTGAGAATGTGTCAATCAAATATTCCCTGTCTTTTGCTGATAAAAGTGCCATAATTATACACCTCCATATAAACTTTATTATTATCTTCATTTTTGGGCACGACTTAATTATACACCATATTTTATGAATTAGTCTAAACTTAATGTTACAATTTCGACAAACTTGGTAGACATTAAAATTTTTGGGAAACAATTTATATGATTGTTAAAAAAAGAGAGGTTTCTAAAGAATTTTTAAATTTTCAGGCTTTATTCAAAGTTTATTAATAGGTTCCTGTGTTAAGTTTTTTCTTTTCTTTATGATACTATAATAATGTGTACGGAAATATTTTTCTTCAGGAGGCGGAATTATGAAAAAACTTTTTGTGGTTTTGCTTTTCTTAGTTTCATTGACCATTGTGTTTGCTTCAGGCAAGTTAGTTTTTTGGCATACGCAAGTAGAGGAAAATAGACAAAAGGTGATAAATCAATTAGCTAAGACATTTTCGATTGAAACGGGGATTGAAGTTGAGGTTGTAGCAGTTGAAGAAAATGAAATGTTTTCAAAACTTGCTGCTGCCAAAGCTGCAGGAACCCTTCCGGATATTATTGAAGCTGGAGCTGAAACCATATTAAGTCTAGGAGCAGATGGATTACTTGATACGATTTTGCCAACAAGATTTATCAATAATACGGATGAAAACTTTTATGAAGGTGCCGCAAGATTTGTAAGAACTCCAGATGGGAAAAGCTATTATGCTATACCGTTTCATGGATGGGTTCAGGGTATATGGTATAGAAAGGATTGGTTTGAGCGAGCAGGTCTTGAGCCTCCAATTACTTGGGATTCTATTTTAAAAGCTGCAAAGTATTTCCACAATCCCGATAGTGGAATTTTTGGAATTGTTCTTGCCAAAAACAGCGATTCTTATGCTGAACAAGTTTTTACAATTTTTGCTTTGTCAAATGGCGCAAGAATTTTTGATGAAAATGGAAATGTTGTAGTAAATTCGCCAGAAATGAAAGAAACTTTGGAATTTTACAAAGAACTTGGAAAATATTCAGCTCCGGGTCATACTTATTGGAAACAAGCGAGAGAACTTTATCTTCAAGGAAAAACGGCTATGTTTTTTTATTCCACATATATTATGGATGATTTAGCTTTAGCAGAAGTTCAAACCAAATACGTTGGAGATTTTGATCCACAACTTGTAAAAAATACTGGTTTTGCACCATATATGACTCATTCAAGAAAATCATCTTTTGGACAAGTTGTTTCATTGGGAGTCTTAAATACTACTAAAAACAAACTAGGAGCTTGGAAATTTTTAACATTTATGTTTGAACCAGAAAATTATGTAAAGTTTCTCCATATGGCGCCTGGTGGTATGCTTCCAACTACAAAAAAGATGGCAGAAAGTGAAGTGTTTATGCGAGATCCAAAGGGTATATATGAACGATACGGTAGGGATAAGATAATGGAGATTATAGAAGGTATGTCAAATGTTGAAAAATTTGGATACGTTAATGGAAAAGTTTTTCCCGAAATGGGGAAAATTTCGGGAGCGTTTATAATTGGAAAAGGTTTGGTGAAAATGTTTGATGAAAATCTTTCACCTGAGAAAGTATTAAAATATTGGGAATTGGAAATGAAAAAGATTACTGGTAAGTAAATAAAAAAGGGGGAGAGTCATCCCCCTTTTCTCCTTTGAGTAGGAGGTGTTTGAATCTTGAGTCTTGCCCATAAAGAAGAAAAATTTGCTTGGAAACTTGTTACACCAACAATAGTGCTTTTACTTTTATTGATATTATATCCTGTGCTTTACAATATTTACCTTTCTTTTTTTGATGTTGGAATTTCTTCAATTAAGTTCGTGGGATTAGATAATTATAGAAGAATTCTTTCTGATAGAGAATTTTGGAAATCATTTTCTTTAACGATATCTTTTACTTTATTAACTGTAATAGGAAGCATTTTGCTGGGACTTGGTGTAGCTTTAATGATGAATAGAGAATTTAAAGGTCGGAAAATAATGCGGACAATTATTCTTTTACCATACATTACTCCTTTGATTTCAATAGTGTTTTCTTGGCATTATATTTTCGATCCTAGTTTGGGCCCTTTTGTTGAGTTTTTTGGGAGAAGATTAGGTTGGATTTCTTCCGAGGTTGATTTATTAAACAATGTTAATAATGCATTTATAGTTGTTTCTATATTTAACATTTGGAGAAACTTTCCTTTTGTTTATTTAATGATTCTTTCAAAGTTGCAATCAATTCCAACAGAGCTTTACGAAGCCGCAGAAATTGATGGGGCTAATTCGTGGAAGAAATTTTTGAATATTACATTACCTGAAATATATTTTGTAATTGGTGCTGTAGGACTACTGAGAGGCATTTGGAATTTTTATAAGTTTGATGAAGTTTACTTAATGAGTAGAAGTGCTGGAACGTTGCCAATATTTATATATGAAAGAGTAATTGGCACAACGTCCCCAGAATTTGGTGTTGCTGCAGCTATTTCCACAATATTAATGGTTATTATGATGGTTTTAATAGGGGTCTATGTAAAGAAGGTGTTAAAATGGTGAAGGGTAAATCACCTTTGAGAAAAGTGTTATTTTACATTGGAATAATTTTAATAGCATTTATCATATTAATCCCTTTTTATTTTATGCTTATAGTATCACTTCATGCTGACTATGATCCTTATAAAACAAGCTTTAAAAATCTTACCCTAAGAAACTATGCAGAAATTTTCGGGATGGTTCAGAGTACTGAAGAAGTTTTCTTTGGTGACGAAATTACAAAAAGAAATATAGAATCGATCAGTGAAAAAATAAAAAGACTGGAATCAATATCAAAATCTGAAGAAACCTATAAAGTTTACCTTGAAAAGAAATTATTACCTGAAAAGAAAAAAGAATTAAAAAATATAATTGAATTGATAATAGATTTTTCTGGTATTGCACCTGGAAATAGAGAAATATATGTTGAAAGAGCTATAAAAAAAGGCACAAGAGAATATAGAGAGATAATGGAAAACGCTCAGACAATTCTTAGTAAGGAAGATTTGTCTTTATTAATTGAACTAACAGAGTTTGTGAATGATTATAAAGATAAAGATTTTATTGATTCTGAACTTACAAAAATAAGAGTACAAATAGAAGAGTTAAAAAAACAGAGGGAGAAAATTATAACTGAAAAAGCAACTGAATTTCCGTTTTTACGTTATATAAGAAACTCATTAATGTTTGCAGGTGGAGCAGCGTTAATGAGCTTATTTTTTTCTTTGTTAGGAGGTTATGCTATTTCTAGACTCAAATTTAGAGGAAAAGGTATTATTCAAAGATCCGTTTTAGTAGTTTATCTTTTTGGTGGAACAGTAATAATGGTTCCATTGTATCAAATAGCTGTAAAACTTGGATTTTTGTCAATACCATTTGGAGCAGGAATGTATTTAATAATAGTGTACGTAATTCAAACTTTACCCGTGTCTTTATATATGTTAGGGAATTATTTTAGAACGATATCATTTTCAATAGAAGAAGCTGCAATTATAGATGGATGTACTAGGATGCAAAGAATATTTAAAATTATAATTCCATTATCGGCTCCTGCGATTGTTACCGTTTATATATACGCATTTATGATTGGATGGAATGAATATTTATTTGCATCAGCATTTCTTGGGTTAAAATCTTATACTGATTTGTTTACATTACCGATAGGTCTTAATGCATTTAGCCAATCCGCACATTCAGTTTGGGGGCGATTAATGGCTGCATCGTTAGTGTCAGCCGTACCAGTTATTATAATTTTCAGTCTTATGGAGAAGTACCTTACAGCAGGATTTACAGCAGGAGGTGTTAAGGAATGATTAAAGAAGGTTTCAAGGTTTACACTGTACCTGAAAATATTTTAGAGAGCATTGTTAAAAAAGGTCCGTATGATTTAATTGTAGGAATACCAAGTTATAATAACTCTGAAACAATAAAATATGTTGTAGAAATGGCTGACCAAGGTTTACAACAGTACTTTCCGAATATGAGAGCTTGTATTATAAATTCTGACGGAGGTTCTGTTGATGGAACACGTAAGAAATTTTTGAGTAGTGATACTGTCTCTGATCTTTATTCTTTTGTCTATAAAGGAATACCGGGTAAAGGAACTGCTATGAGAAGTATTTTTGAAATAGCTCATGTTGTTGAAGCGAAGGCTGTAGTTTTTTTGGATTCTGATTTAAGAAGTGTAGAACCTTTCTGGATTGAAAGGTTACTTACTCCTATACTTGAAGGAAAAACTTCCTATGTAACACCGTATTATATACGCCATAAATACGATGGAACAATTACAAATTCGATATGTTATCCTTTAACCTCGATATTATATGGCCAAAAAATCAGACAACCAATAGGCGGTGATTTTGGTGTAGGAAAAGAATTGATAAATATTTATGTTAGAAAGCCGGTTGAGATATGGGATTCGGACATTTCAAAGTTTGGAATTGATATTTGGATGACTACAACTGCAATTAATGAATCTAAGTTACCAGTATATCAGGCATCTTTAGGTGCAAAGATTCATGATGTAAAAGATCCCGGAAAACATCTTGAAAATATGTTTAAAGAAGTTGTTGGGACGTTATTTAATTTAATGGAGGTATACAAAGAAAACTGGATGAATGTGGATAAAATTGCCGAGTCTCCTGTATATGGTGACATTCTTGAAGTTGAACCGGAACCAATATTAGTTGATGCGAAAAATCTGCTTGATAGATGTAAAAGTGGTATAATAAGTATGAAAGATGATATATCAAAAATCTTTTCTGAGGAATTAACTGAAAAATTATTTGATATAGCATATGGTAATGGGAGAATCAATGAAGAGGTGTGGATCTCAGTTATATTTGAACTTTCGAAAAAATATAAAAAATACAAAGAAGAGTTGATAAAAGTGTTAGTTCCAATATATTTTGGAAAAACAGGGGATTTTGTTCTAAAAACGTGGGATATGGATACGAAAGAAGCAGAGAAGAAGATAAATGAGCTTTTAGATAAATTTTTCGAAAGGAAAGGTGAGTTAGTAAAGATATGGATGAAATAAAATTAGGTGTTATTGAGAAATTAAAAGCAATATATGATCAATTGAAACCTGCTGAAAAAAAGATTGCAAAATATTTTATTCAGTATCCGGATGATGTTATTCATCATTCAATTAGTGAACTTGCTGATCTTGCAAAAGTAGGTGAAGCTACAATTTCACGGTTGAGTAGAAAACTCGGATATAAAGGTTTTCAATCTTTTAAGATAGAGCTTGCTAAGGAACTCTCTTCAGTTAATATTCAGGTTGTTAAAACCCATGCAATTATATCTGAAGTGATTTCCTCACTAACAAATTTGTCCAAACTTGTTGATGAGAAAACATTAAAGAAAATAGCAAAAAAAGTTGTAAGTTCTGATAAAGTATTTTTCTTTGGTGTAGGTTCAAGTGGAGTTGTTGCAGAGTATGGTGCTCTTCTTTTTACTCGTGCAGGTTTTTTTGCTAATTATTATACCGATCCTCATATGCAAGTTATCAGTGCAGTTGGTATGGATAAAAAAACAGTAGTTTTTGGTATTTCTTCTAGCGGAAACATAAGAGATACTGTCAAATCAATGAAAGTTGCCAAAGATTCTAAAGCTTATACGATTGCAATTACTGGAGGGTTTGAATCGAGAATTACGGAGGTAGTAGATACGATACTTTATATTCCTCCTGCAGGTCTTGAAAGTGGCATACCTAAAATTTCTCCAATTGTTTGCCAAATGATCCTACTTCATATGATTTTTGAAGAAGTTTTAGCTTTAAAAGAAGGAGCGATTGAGATACTCAAAAAAGGCAATACGACTTTGCAAACAAAAAAATATAATAGTAAAAATGAAAAGATTTAAAAAAGCTCTCCTTTTGGAGAGCTTTTTTGTTAGATTTTTACTAAAAACTTAGTCGTCATAAATTCTTTTTTCTCCGGTAATCTTCTGAATAGGAGCAATATCCATAGTTACTTCAAGTGTTCCTAAATAATCTCCCTTCTCATCTCTAACAGCGAAGTATTGGATTAAAACGTATTTATCACCAAGTTTTAACCAGAAATCTGCTCGATCTCTTTTTCCGTTTTTAAAGTCATCTAAAATACGATTTACAATTTCTATACTTTTTTCTGGATGACAGTTTTGAACCTTACGTCCTATAATTGTTCGACTACGAACAAAAATTCTGTCTTTGGTTTCATTGAAATATTTTACTTCATCATTTTTGTCAACAAAGGTTATATCAACAGGTAAAGTATTTAGAATAAAAGTGAGTTGCTTTTTTGTAAGTATACCACTAGGGAATTCAATTTCGTTAGTTTTAGATTTTTCTGCATATTTGTTTATTAAAGAAGCAATTTGTTCTAAAGTAACTTCATTTTTATCTTTAGCTATTTCATCTGGCATAGGTTGTGGAACGTAACAGCAATATCCAATTTTATCAAACTCTTCTCTGATTATCTTCCATTCTTCTTCTGTTATAGTTTGTAAAGCTGCTGGGAAAAGCACAAAGTGTTCCTTGTGAATATGATTTAAAATTAAATCAAGCATACCTGTGCTTATTTGCCAAAGTTGGTCTTTAAATGAGTCAAAATCGTTGTTCCTATTCTCTTTTAATAATTTCAGTTTTTTTCTAAGTTCTCTAAAAATGTCGTGTTCTTTCCACATGACCATAGGTGGTTTTTCTATACCATGTTTTTCAAGAATTGGGAAGAGAACGTTTTCTTCTTTCTGAAAATAATGTTCTAATTTTTCGAAGGTATCTATAAATTCTTGGATTTTAATAATTAATGGTAAAGCCTCAGAAAAACTGTTTTTTTCTATTATTTTATCTACGAGAGATTTAAATGATACAACAGTATTTTGAAAGTGGTCGTGTTCTTTCACAAGAATATGTATAGGATGCCATTCAGGTACATTCAAGTCTGGTCCTCTGGTTTTATCTTTTAAAACATCAATGTGTATATTACAAACATTTCTAACTTGTTCAACGGTCAATCCTTCTTCTTGAATAAGTTCCTGTTCTATTAACGCAATTTCAATGGGAGAAACTTCTGAGAGCATTTTTTTTATTTCTTCTTTCAATTTTTCATTATCTTCTGTTTTTGTTCTTTTAATAAGGTTTTTTAAATATTCTTTTTTATTAAATACTTCACTCATGTTAACACCTCCGTGAATATAATTAGTGGTCCCTAAGTATATTATACACAAGTTAGCAAAATTATCCTGTAACCTATATTACAAAATTAAACATTTTTTAATTAAAAAAAGGCTCATGAACGAGCCTTTTTATCTTTTTAAAGGATTTCAGGTTCATTGTTTGATTATGCCAATAGCAGTATAATCAATTTGAAAAATTTTTAATTTCACTAGTTTCATATTCTGTTTCGATAGTAACTCTTTTTTTTTAGTTTAATTTTAAATAAATTTTCTCTAAGTTTTTCAAAAGTATTTTTTTGTAATGTAGTGGTTGAAAAAATATCAGATATTTTTAGGATGCATCTTTTTTTGTTTTTCTTTTATAAGTTTTTTGAGTTCTACCAAGGGATTAGCAAAAAATTTTTTAAAGTTGTTATCAGCATATTTATTGTTTTTTACAAAGTCTAGATATTTTTAAGTTCCAAAATATCATTTGTTTTTGGAAATAATTGCTTTTTTTCTTAGGTATTCTTCTTCAGAAATTTCTCCTTTTACGAGTTTTTCATTTAATATTTTTAATGCAGAATTATTCTGATTAGAATTTGAAATGGTTAAAGATTTAAAAAGTTTGTATCCAAGATATAGAATTATTCCAAAAATAATCAATCCTATTAAACTACCAATCCATCCTCCAAACCAACCGTAAGGTCCCCAAAACCAACACATCATCTCACCTCCTAACTAAAAGTTTTTGAACTTACTGGCAACAAGTTAGTTTTTTCTTTGTTGATATGAATGATTTTTCATATCTTTTCAAGTTTATTTTTGAAGAATTTAAGATAACTGTTATTGAACTAAACGCCATAGCTGCTTCGGCAATTGCAGGGTGCAATAATCCTAACATTGCTAAAGGAATTGCTACCACGTTGTAAAAGAATGCCCAAAACAAATTTTGTTTAATGACGCTGAACGTTAATCTTGAAATTTTTATTGCATCTACAATTTTTGAAATTCCTTCTTGAGTTATTATGATATCAGCATTGTCAATTGCAAGATCAGTTCCAGAGCCTATTGCTATTCCTACATCTGCCCCTTTAAGTGCTGCTGCATCATTCATTCCATCTCCGACCATTAAAACCTTATTTCCTGAAACTTGGTATTCTCTGATAATGTCCAGTTTTTCATGAGGTTTTACCTGTGCATAAACTGTTTCAATACCTACTTGTTTAGCTACTATGCTGGCTGTTTTTTCATTATCTCCTGTTACCATTATTGGATTAATTTCCATGCGTTTTAATAGACTAATAGCATTAAACGAATCTGGCCTTATTGGATCAACTATTCCCAAATATCCAATTGGTACACCATTTTTTCTGACTTCTACTACAGTATAACCCAGATCGAGAAGTTTTGTATATTTTGAATAATCCAGAGGTTTTCCTATAAAGTATTCGTCTTTTTCCAAAACTGTTTTGATTCCTTCTCCACTTTTTTCTTCAATGTTTTCAAATTCAAAATATTCATTTGACAGCTCTGAGATAGCTTTTGCTAAAGGATGATTTGAATATTTCTCTATTGAAGCGACAATTTTAATGAGGGAACTGTCTAAATTATGTTCAACTACTTTTGGATGTCCTTCAGTTATTGTGCCTGTTTTATCCATTATTATTGTTTTTAGATCTTTCATTGTTTGAATTGCTTCCGCGTTTCTGATTAATAATCCCTTTTTCGCAGACAGACCAGTTCCAGTGATTAGGGCCATAGGGGTAGCTAATCCCAATGCACATGGACAAGCTATTACTATTGTTGCTACAAATACAAAAATCCCAAATGAAAGAGGATCATTAGTGTTTAATATCCACGGTAAATATCTTCGAGCGTTTTCTATAAATGGATAGAATTTATCAAATCCTAAATACCAAGTAACTCCACTGATAATTGCGAGAGTAATAATTGCAGGTACAAACCAATTTGTTATTTTATCAGCTAATGCTTGAATAGGGACTTTAGATCCTTGTGCTTCTTGAATTAAATCTATCATTTTTGCTAAAAAAGTTTCCTTACCGACTTTTGTTGTTTTGATTTTAATTTTTCCAGTTAAATTTAATGAACCACCTATAACTTCATCTCCTATAGTTTTTTCTACAGGCATTGATTCTCCACTAACAACTGCTTCATCAATTCCTGAAATACCCTCAATTATTTCACCATCAATTGGTATTCTTTCTCCAGGTTTAACAAGTACAACCATTCCTTCTTTTACTGCTTCTATCGGTAGAAATAATTCCTGACCATTGGAAATTATTCTAGCTTCTTTTGCCTGCAACTTTAGGAGATTTTTAATTTCTTTTGAAGCCTTGTCTCTTAAGTATGATTCTATAAATCTTCCAAGTAAATGAAATGAAATTATCATTGTTCCTATGGCTCCAAAAGAAGCGATTTTTACACCGAAAAACGAAAGGACAGAAGTTGTCCAAGCGGTGGTAGCACCAAAAAAGATAAGTGTATCCATATTTGTATGTTTATGAGTTAGTGCAATCCAGGCTCCTTTGATTGTATCTCTTCCAGCATAAAAAGTAACAATTCCTCCAACTACAACTTCAATAAAAGTAAAATAAGGAATTTTTGTGAAAAACATGTTTATTATCATTAAAATGGTTATTGGGATTGTAAAGATTAAAGATATTATAAAATTCTTTTTAATTCTTTTAAATCGTTTTTCTTCGATTTGTTCAGGAGGTTCGTTTGAAATACCATAACCAACGCTTTCAACTATTTCTTTAATTTTTTCAAGGTCTATATCTTCCCCAATTACAAAACCTGTGTTGGTTGCAAGATTTACAGCAGCAAACTTTATATTTTTAGATTTTAATAAGGCTTTTTCAATTGTTTTAGCACATGTAGCACAAGTCATTCCTGTCACGGTAAATGTTTTCTTTTTTTCTTCCATATTTATTTCCTCCGTATAAAAAATCAAATAATTTTGTTTAGGTACTCAATAACTTGTTCGAGTTCTTTTATTTTCTCATCAATTTCTTTGGGATCTTTTGAATATGCTGCGTTTTTTACACAATGTTCAAGATGAGAATTTAATATCTGGACATTAGCTTTTTTTAGTAAAGAAATAGATGCTAAAATTTGTTTTGATATATCAATACAATATCTGTCGTCTTCTACCATCTTTATTACTGCTTCAACCTGTCCTTTTGCTGTCTTTAAAAGTTTTAGACTATCTTTTTTATTCATTTTTCCACTCCTTTAAATTTTTGATATTTCAAAAAACAGATTATATCCCCCCTATAGGGGGTTCGAAAAAATTATACCTTTATTTATCTTGTTTGTCAAATATACTAAAAAAAATGAATTGAATTTTTTATATAATTGTGATAATATAACAACTGAGGAGGCGTGCACCGAATTGGCTAAGGGGCCGGTCTCGAAAACCGGTGGGCAGCAATGCCCTTGTGGGTTCGAGTCCCACCGCCTCCGCCAAAACAAAAAGCGGGTTGATATCCCCGCTTTTTTATTTTTGAAGCAAAAACATACTGTTGAATTAATTATGATTAAGATTATTAATATGTCATTCAAAAGTTAATTTCAATTTGATGAGACTAATATGATATAGTTTTTCAGAATAAAAATCTTATTTTATGCAAGTAAAACAAGTGTATAAATAATCCCAACTGTTAGTGAAATAAGAACTGAAGGTGTGGTCCATTTCATATATTCAAGAAAACCAAATCTTCTTTCAAGATTTTTTTCTAAAAAGCTTACAGTTACTAGGTTTTGTACAGCGCCAAGTGGTGTAAGGTTGGTTGCAAAATTGGCTCCTATAGCAAACGTCCACCAAAGCATAGGGTTTGAACCACTAGTAACTAATATTTTTATTACTGGTGCCAAAATTAGTGCTGCAGGAACATTGTTTAAAATTGGAATTGTCAAAATTGAAATTAAGTAAAAAATTAACATAAGAATTAGTTGATGACCTAGAATTGGTGTAAACAAATTTGCAATTTTTTCTGTGAAGCCTATTTCATCTAATGCGTATGAAATTATGTAAAGTCCTGCAAAGAAAAAAAGCATATCCCAATCTATATCTTTAGCAACATCTTCATAACCATTTGAAAATTTAAAAACCAAAAATGTTCCGCCTAATAGTGCAATAACAGCAAGTTCTATGTGTAATACAGAATGTAAGATAAACAATACAACGACGATTAAGAAAACAATTAGTGAATATATCATCATTTTTGGATCATTAATAGCATTTTTTTCATCTAGTTCAAAGAGTTTTTCTATTTTTGATATCGATTTTTCATCAATTTTTATATGTCTTTTAAAATAGAGAATAATTGCTATGAAGGCAAAAATAGCAACTGGACCCATTTTGATTAAAAAATCATTGAATGAAAAACCACTAATTGATCCAATAACAAGATTCAGAGGACTTCCAATTAAAGTAGCTGAACCTCCTATGTTGTCTACAATTATTGTTAGCATCATTAAAGGAATTGGATTGATCTCAAGCATGTCAGCAATTAGGAAGATCATAGGTGCCATGACCAAAATAGTTACGACATTATCTAAAAATGCAGAAGTTAATGCCACTATAACCATTAATAATGATATTGTTAAATAAAAGTTTTTTCCACCAATTTTGATGATTTTAATCGAAAAAAATTCAAAAAAACCAGATTTGTTTAGGAAACTTACGATTATCATCATTCCAGTTAATAAACCTAAAGTATCAACGTCGATTATGTAACCAACGTTTCTTGTTTCCAAACCTTCAACTAATCTAAGTGCAGAAATAAGAAGCGCAATACCAAATACCACTGCTGCTTTGTTTTTTTTACCAAATATGATATACAGATACGTTATTATTACAAGAAGTAAAACAAGAATAGAATGTAAGCTCATTGTTCCACCTCATTTAAATTTATAGTATAATTTTTATGAGTGAATAAATGAAGAGAATTTATTTAAAATTATATCATTAATAATTTTAATATTTATGTGCAAGAAGTTAAAAATGTAAATGATTATGTTTACGATTTTCGAAATCAAAATTTGGAGGTATTTATAATGAAAGAACATACTTTAAAGTCAAAGGAAATATTCAAAGGGATTCTATTACATGTAAAGAAAGATGAAGTTTTATTATCTAATGGCAGGAAAAGTGTAAGAGAGTACGTTTTACATCCAGGAGCAGTGGCGGTTGTTCCCATTACCGAAGATAATAAAGTGGTTTTTGTAAAACAATACAGGTATCCTGTCAAACGTGTTTTACTTGAGATTCCCGCGGGGAAATTTGATTCGCCTAATGAAGATCCATTGGAATGTGCTAAGAGAGAATTAAAGGAAGAGACAGGTTTTTTGGCAGAAGAATTTATTTATTTGGGTTACATTTATACAACTCCTGGTTTTTCAAATGAAATAATTCATATCTATCTTGCTAGAAACCTTCAGAAGGGTGAAATGAATACGGATGAAGATGAGATTATAGAGCTTGAATATAAAGATTTAAACGTTGCAATAAATGAGTGTATCAATGGTAAAATTACAGATGCAAAAACTATTGCTGGAATATTTAAAGCTTATTTTTTGCTGAGTGAGAAGAAGGAGTGATAAAATGAAAATAGTTTCAAACATATTTTTTATTTCTGCAGTTGTTTTTCTTTCAGGTGCTTTAATATTTTTTGAAATTGGAATGCGTGCAATGAGGAGGCAATTGGAAATTAAGGAAAAAAAGAGCACAAAAATTGCAATAAGATTTTTAATAACAAGTGTATTACTGTTTGGGATTTCTGGATTATTAGCAATTTTCGCCTAGGTGAGTAAGAAGTAAGAAAATTGACGTGCAATGGTATATATGGTATAACATATGAGTAATATTAAAATATGAAAGATGGTGGAAAAATGAAAAAAACGAAAGACACCAGTAAAAAAAATAACAAAAAAAATATTGAAGTGTGTCAGACAATAGAAATTCACGATGAAATAATAAAAAGCGTTAAAGATAAAATTCCAGATGAGGAAATCTTAAATAAATTAGCTGATTTGTTTAAAGTTATTGGAGATAGAACAAGGATAAAAATTTTGTATACTTTATTGCAGGTAGAGAAAATGTGTGTATGTGATTTATCATTTGTTCTTGGAAAGACACCTTCCGCTATTTCTCACCAGTTAAGAGTTTTAAGGCAAACTGAGCTTGTGAAATACAAAAAAGAAGGAAAAGTAGTTTATTACTCTTTAAACGACGAGCACGTAAGAGAATTACTCGATGTTGGTTACACACATATTACCGAATAGTAATTTTTCATTTCAAGAATTTTATAGGGCGCAATTGTTTTATTTTGTCCTTGTTTTTTCAAAACTAAGTATAGAAGTAATCACAAATATCGTAATTAAATAACTAAAAATTACTCCTAACAATAGAAGAATTCCAAAACCTATAAATCCCCTATATTTTGAAAGAACAAAAGAACCAAAAGCCACAGCTGTGGTTAATGTTGTCATAGTAATAGCTTTACCTGTGCTAGTAAGAGCATTTTTCATATTTCTTTCTTTTCTATATCTATGAATAAGATGTATTCCATCGTCAACACCTATTCCGATTATCAAGGGTAATGCTATTATATTAACTACGTTGAATTTAATTCCGAACCATCCCATTATACCCAACAAAAATATCAATGATAATACCATTGGTAACATAGCTAAGACCGCGTATTTTACATTTCGCATATCGAGAATTAATACAATAAGTATGAATAATAGTGTCAAAAATAATATTTTTTTCCCTTCTTCTATCGATATTTGGACAACTTTTAAAAATATCAAAGCTGTTCCACTAACATTTTTAGAGTTTAAGCTTTTCAATTCTTTAAAATATTCTTTTTGATAGTCAGAATTCCAGATATCTCCATTTGAGTATGCTGTTGTTAAAATCATTCCTTTGTTACTTAAGTAATTTGTTTTAATATCTTCTGGCAATTTTTCTAATGTAATGAGCTCCTTATCATTTAAAACTCTTTTCAAAACGACTATCTTTTTGATTATTTTGCTTTGAACGGATTTTAAAAACTCTTTGTCTTTTTTAAGTATAGCTTGGAGTATTCCTGAAGTTGTAATATTTTTCAATTTATCTCCTAAATCTTTATATCCCAATAGATTTAAAAGCATTGATGCTTTTATGAGATTAAAATTTAATTTTGTTACTTCGTTTTTCAACTGTTTTAGATCAAAATCATTTTCAATTATAGTGTAATTTTTTATTTCACGTGCAACTTTCATTCTTTTTATTTGTAAATTTATATCAGGAAGAAATGGTATGATACTATCAATGCGAGAGAATACTTTCAAATCCTTTAATTTGTTATATAACTCTTTTGCTTCAAGAATGTTGTTGCTTATAAATATTGTATTGTCTGGTGAAAAGTTGAATTCGTTTAATATTTTTTGATTTAATTCCAGACTTTCTAGTCCTTTTGCTTCAATGTTCATCATGTTTTTTTCAAATTCAACTGAAGGTATTTTTACAATTGCAATTATAAATAAAATAGCTGTTATTGTGAGTATTATTTTTTTATATTTTAAAACATCAAAATCGATATTAAAAACTTTTCCCGGATCTTTATATTTATTTCCAAATTTATATAGTAGGATTGTTAGTCCGAAAATAGAAGCTAATAATGTAAAAATAATTCCAGATGATAAGACAACTCCAAACTCTTTAAAGCCAGGGAATGAACTAATAGCAAATATTCCCATCCCGATTGCTGTAGTGATTGCACCTACAAAAATACCTCTAATGTTTTTTTCAAAAACTCCAGTAATAGAATCTCTAGTATCGAATCCCTTATGTCTTAGTTCTATAAACAAAGAGAACATGTGAATAGAGTAATCTATTCCTAATCCAGCTAGTATAGCTGCCATCATAACAGTCATTACGTTTAGTGAACCAATGCTTAATTGTGTAAATCCTATTGTCCAAATAATTCCCAGTATCAAAGGAAACACTGCTAAAATCATATATCTCAAACTTCTAAAACCTAACATAAAGATTAATATAATTAGAATTAAAGAAATGATGGTAGTTACAGTCATATCTCTTTTTGTTGTTATGATTTCATCTCTTGTTATGACCAATGTACCCGTTAATCCTGCCTTCACATTATATTTTTTAGCTTCTTCTTTTACAGTATTTTCTAATGAATTGACTAAGTTGACTACTTTTTCAAATTCATTGGAACTAATAGTTGGTCTGATTATTATTATTCCAAAATTTCCATTTTTTGATAAAAAGTATTCTTCTCCAAAAAGCATTGATTTTAAAGAACTTTCAACGTTGCCATTTCTGTTTATTTCTGTTAATAATCTTTCAAATGAGTCTAACATATAATCGAGTTGATATTTTTCCTGCGGTGATATTTTATAACTATTCCCCGATACTTCAAATAACGTGTTTAAAGCTTTAAAAAATTCAACTAGGTTTGTTGATGTATATAACTTTTTCAAAAAAGCTTGTTCGCTATCTTCTGATAGTAAAAAAATGTTCTTTTCTAGAAATTCTATCGGTTGTTTATAATAAACAGAATCAATGTGCTGCATTTTTTTCAGCTTTTTTGAAATGCTATTTATATAATTAATAACGTTTTCTTTTTTTCCTTCAATACCTATAATAATACTATCAACACTTTTAAAATTTTCTGTTGCTTTTTTATATATTTCTACATAGGGATCGTTTTCAGGTAATAAATCCAAAAAACTTGGTCTAATTACAATCTTGGTTGATAAATATAAAGAGCCTAAAGTGATTATAATGAGAATAACTGATATGGTTTTTATGTTTTTTATAATAAAAATTCCAAGCTTCTCCACGATTCCACCCTCTTTTTTAAAAATTAGGCCGAGAGTAATCGGCCTAATTTTTAGTGAGTTGTAGGGGGAGCATACAAAGTTATAACTATTGTTTTAGTTTTTAGAATAACTGCGTTATTGGATTTTATCTCTTAAAAATTCTTAGTGAATTAAAAATTGCTATAAGTGTTACACCTACATCTGCAAAAACAGCACCCCACATATCTGTTAAGCCGAGAGCACCAAGAACTAAAAACAATACTTTTATTCCTAAGACTATTGAAATGTTTTCCCAGGTAATCTTTAATGTTTTTCTCGAAATTTTAATTGAGTCAATTAATTTTGAAAGATCGTCATCCATAATTACCACGTCAGCTGCCTCAATTGCTGCGTCTGACCCAAGTCCGCCCATTGCAATTCCTACATCAGCTCTTGTTAATACTGGGGCATCGTTGATTCCGTCTCCAACAAACGCTGTCGAAACCCCATTTTTGTATTTTTCAAAAAACTTTATTTTATCTCCAGGAAGAAGTTCTGCAAAATATTCGTCGATTCCAATTTCCTTAGCAACTTCTTCGGCAACTTTTTTATTGTCTCCCGTGAGCATCACAGTTTTTTTAACTCCTAATTTTTTTAGCTTTTTAATGACTTCTTTTACTCCTGGTTTAATTTTGTCCGAGATTCCTATATACCCAGCAAAAATTCCGTTTATTGAAACAAAAACAATCGTTCCATTGAATTTAATTTCTGGTATTTTAACGTTGAATTTTTCCATTAGTTTTTTATTTCCCACAAGAATTTCTTTTCCTTTTATTTTTGCTTTTATTCCGTGACCTGATATTTCTTCATAATGTTCAATAAGACTTTTGTCAAAAGTTTTACCATATTTTTTCTTTATCGATTCTGCAATGGGGTGGTTGGAGTGTTCTTCAGCATATGCTGCAATTTCCAAAAGTTCATTTTCGCTTATTCCGTTATATGTTTTTATTTCCACTACTTCAAAAACGCCCTCTGTTAAAGTACCTGTTTTGTCGAAAATAATTGTGTTAAGATTTTTTAATACTTCTATGTAATTTCCACCTTTTACAAGCACACCATGTTTAGATAGTGCACCTACTCCTGCAAAATAGCCCAGAGGTATTGATACAACAAGGCCACATGGACAGGAAATTACAAGGAATATTAAAGCCCTGTATATCCATTCGTTAAACGGAGCACCTGTTAGTAAGGGCGGAAGAGTTGCTAAGGCCATTGCTAAAAATACAACTATAGGAGTATAGTATTTAGCAAATTTAGTTATAAGTTTTTCAGTTTTTGCTTTTTTTGCTGCAGCATTTTCTACCATATCAAGAATTTTTGAAATTGTTGATTCTGAGTATTCTTTTTCTACTTTTACTGTAATTAAACCATTTAAATTTATGAAACCACTCAGAACTTTATCATTTTCCTTTATGCTTTTAGGGACAGATTCGCCAGTTAATGCAGAAGTATCTACCATTGAACTTCCTTTCACAATTACACCGTCAAGTGGTATTCTTTCTCCGGGTTTAACTACTATTAGATCGCCTTTCTTTACAACTTGGGGAGATACTCTAATTTCTTTACCATCTTTTAATAAATTTGCATAATCTGGTCTTATATCTAAAAGAGCTTTAATTGATCTTTTTGAATTATCCACTGCAAGATTCTGTAGCAGTTCACCGATTTCAAAAAAGACCATTACTCCAACGGCTTCAGGATATTCTCTAATTGCAAAGGCTCCAAGAGTAGCAACGCTCATCAGGAAATTTTCATCGAAAATCTTTCCCCTTAAAATATTTTTAAATGATCGTATTAAAATTTTACCACCTGATATCAAATATGCAGCAATGTATAATGTTACCTTTAAGTAGAGTGGATCTTTTAAAAGAAGGGCTATTACAAATATTGCAAGCGCAGAAAATAATCTTATAATTTCAAGTTTTTTATTAAATTTTTCATCATGACTATGTCCATGATCATGTTCATGATTGGATTTGGCTTTCTTTTCAACTACCTCGACTTCTGGTTCTACTTTTTTTACTAAATTTTTAATCTCTTGTACTTTATCTTCATCACTTACATTTACTGTAAGAGTTTTAGTAATAAAATTAACAGTAACTTCTTCCACTCCATCAAGTTTTTTTACATGTTCTTCTATTTTTACTGCACAATTAGCACAGTCTAGTCCTTCAAGTAAAAATTCTTTTTTATCCATCTTATACTTCCTCCTTGATTTGAACATTTGAATAAGTGTTCATATATATAATAACAAAAACTTTATATAAAGTCAACATTTTTTGGTTACTGCAACATTACTAATTATTGAATATTTGAATAAACTTTCATATTTTCATTTAATAATATAAGCTGGAGAAACTCCAGCTTATATTATTTAAATCGATACTAACGTGATTTTTGTTTGTTAAAAATGAAATTAAATAAGATGAACTAAAATCCCACTCTTTAGTTTTGGTTCGAACCAAGTAGATTTTGGTGGCATTATTTTTCCTTCATCTGCCACCTGCATCAAATCGTTAATTGAAGTTGGGTAAAGGGCGAAAGCAACTTTAAATTCCCCGTTGTCAACTAACTTTTGAAGTTCTTCAATTCCTTTAATTCCTCCAACAAAATCAATTCTTTTGTCAGTTCTTGGATTTTCAATACCAAGTATCGGTCTCAAAAGGTTCTCTTGAAGAATTGACACATCCAGAGAGGAAACTACATCATTTTTATCATAGGTTCCTTCTTTGGCAATTAATTTGTACCACTTCTTATTTAAATACATTCCAAATTCATGTTTTTCTTGTGGTTTGTAAGGTGTATTTCCAATTTCTTTTATTTCAAATTTCTGTGATATTTTTTCAAAAAATTCTTTTTCAGTTAAGCCATTGAGATCTCTTATAACTCTGTTGTAATCTAAAATGTTTAATTGATTATGTGGGAATAACACAGCGAGGAAAAAGTTATACTCTTCTTCTCCAGTGTGGTTTGGGTTTTCTTTTGCAAATTCTTCAGCAGCTCTTGCGGCAGCAGCAGCTCTATGATGTCCATCTGCAATATAAAATGCATCTACCGTCTTAAAGGCTTCAACTATTTCATTTATTTCGTTTTCATCTTTTATGATCCAAAGTGTATGGTGGATTCCTATCTCATCAGTATAATCATACTCGGGAATTTTTGAGGTGTGTTTAATTATTAATTCGTCGAGTTCGGGGACTGAACGATACATCAAAAATACAGGCCCCGTGTGTGCTTTCAATAATTTGACGTGTTTCGCCCTTTCATCTTCTTTGTCTTTTCTTGTGAGTTCATGTTTTTTAATTTTTCCTTCCCTGTATTCTTCTGTAGAGAAGGTAGCATATATACCTATTTGAGAAAGTCCATTCCATTCTTCCTTGTATACATATATCGCTGGTTTATCCTCTAAAATCATTATCCCATCTTTTTGAAATTGTTCTAAAACTTCTTTTCCTTTTAAAATTACCTCGTTAGAATGTGAATCAACATCCTCGTTAAAATTAATTTCCGGTCTGGTTACTTTATAAAATGTATATGGGTTTTTTTCTGCTTCTCTTTTAGCTTCTTCTGTTGTAACTACGTCATATGGTTTGGCGGCAACTTTTTCAATCATATCTTTTCGTGGTCTTAAACCTTTGAAAGGTCTTACTATCACATTTTCCCTCCTTTTCTTTATAAATTTACCATCCTCATTTTAGCATATTACAATTGTACTATCAACAGTGAATAGTTTTAACAGAAGATAATAATAAATTTTTATGAAATTAAATCTCAAAAATGCTTGGTTAATCGAATATAAAATATTATAATTATAGATTGGGAAAGTTTTTAATTACCGTAATCTAGATTACGGATGATTGAGAAAAAAATCACTATAATAAAAGGTGTAAAATATAATTAGAGGAGGTGAAATGATGGCGTTCAACATGTTTTGTTATCAATGTTCACAAGCGATGAATGGAGAGGGTTGTACTGTTACTGGTGTATGTGGAAAAAGTCCGACAGTTGACAGACTTCAGGATAATTTAATATACATACTTAAAGGTATTTCTGCATACTATTATCACGCACGTGAGCTTGGTTATTTTGATGAGGAGATTGCAGCATATCTTGGAAGAGGTTTGTATGCAACTTTAACTAATGTAAATTTCGATGGAGAAGATATTGTCAAACTAGCACTAGAAGCAGGAATGATGAATTACAAAGCTATGCAACTCTTGAAGAAGGCGCATATTGAAACATATGGTGAACCAACTCCAACAGAAGTAGAAACTGGCACAAAGGAAGGCCATGCAATTATTGTCACTGGACATAATTTAAAAGCGCTTGAAGAGTTGTTAAAACAAGTTGAAGGTACAGATGTTTACGTTTATACACATTCAGAAATGCTTCCAGCACATGGATACCCAGGACTCAGAAAGTACAAAAATTTGGTTGGAAATCTCGGAAAAGCTTGGTTTGATCAAAGAGATCTTTTTGAAAAAATCCCTGCAGCAATACTTGGTACAAGTAATTGTGTTCTACTACCAAAGGAATCGTACAAAGATAGGATGTTTACCACATCAATTGCAAAATTACCTGGCGTAAAACATATAGATGGATATGATTATACAGAAGTTATAGAGAAAGCGAAAAGTTTACCGAAACTTGAAGAAAAACCAGGAAGTTATAAACTTGTAACAGGATATTCTACTAGTGTGATTCTTTCTCTTGCCGATAAGATTAAGGAATATGTTGAAAAAGGAAAAATTAGGCATTTCTTTGTCGTAGGTGGTTGTGACACACCAACTAAAAAAGGTTCGTATTACAGAGAATTTGTTGAAAAACTTCCTAAAGATACTGTAGTGATAACACTTGCATGTGGTAAATTTAGATTTAATGATCTAGATTTGGGAGACATTGATGGTATTCCAAGATTAATAGATGTAGGACAATGTAACGACACAATTGTTGCAATTGAAATTGCAGAAGCACTTTCGAAATTATTTAATGTTGGTATTAATGAGTTACCACTTTCACTTGTGCTTACATGGATGGAACAAAAAGCTGTTGCAATTTTGTGGACTTTACTTGCTCTTGGTCTTAAAGGAATTTATCTTGGTCCAGTATTACCAGCTTGGGTGAATGATGAAATCCTTGAAGCGCTCCAAAAGAATTTTGATCTAAAACTTATAGGTGATCCTGAGGAAGATATAAAAGCAATTTTGAAAGGTTAAAATGAAAATCGGCAGGTTAAACCTGCCGATTTATTTTAATTAGAAAAATAAAGCGTAATCTTTTACATACTTGAATTTTTTAATTTTTATTGATTTGCCCTCGATTTCTATAACACCGGCTTTTTCAAGTTCAATAAAAACTCTTGATAGGGCAGGTCTTGTAACACCGAATTCTCTGGCAAGTTCTTCTTTGGACATATTCATAATTACTGTAGTACTATTTTGTGCTTTGTGAAGTTCATATAAGTAGCTGCATATCTTTTGTACCAAATTTTTCAACGTAATTTCATAAAACCTGTCTGTAATAAAGACAAAAGTGTCTGAGACGAGTTGAAGATAATTTCTTAACAGTTTTTCATTAGTCATCATTTTTCTTACAAATTTTTCTTTAGGGATTTTTAAAATTTTGCTTGGTTTTACAGTAACAACATCAACTGGAAATTTAGGATTTGAAGAGAATATTACAGCAGTGGCCAAAGTTTTAGGAGCAAACATGTGATCAACTTGTATAACTTTTCCGTCCTCATTAATAAATAACCCAAGGGTTTCACCCTCTATTAAAATCAATACTTCAGTACACGGATCATTTCTAAATCTTATGGTTTCATCTTTTTCATACGATTCTATTTGATAATCTTTTAAGATTTCAAAAATTTCTTTTTCTTCAATGTCTTCAAAAAGTTTACACTTTTTGATAACTGAAACGTATTTGATTAACGTAGACATATCTCCCTCCACAATCATCATATGTTTTATTCTTCTTTTATGGATGTATCCTATACAATGTTCTTGGGAATGGTATTGCTTCTCTAATATGTTCAAGGCCAGCGATCCAAGCTATTGTTCTTTCAACCCCTAAACCAAATCCGCTGTGAGGTACGGAACCAAATTTTCTAAGATCTAAATACCAATCATATGCATCAATTGGAAGGTTAAATTCTTTTAATCTTTCAATTAATAAGTTGTAATCATGAATTCTTTGTGATGCTCCTATGATTTCACCATATCCTTCAGGAGCAATTAAATCATCACATAGTACAACGTCAGGATTTTCAGGATCAGGTTGCATGTAAAAGGCTTTGGCTTTTCTGGGATAATGAGTAACAAAGACTGGTTTTTCGAATTGTTTAGCAATTTCTGTTTCTTCGTCTCCGCCGAAGTCATCCCCCCATTGTATATTAAACCCTTTCTTTTGTAGTAATTTTACGGCTTCTGTATAGGTAATTCTTGGGAATGGTGGTTCAATTTTTTCAAGTTTTGAAATATCTCTTTTTAATGCATGTAAGTGTTCAGCGGCATTTTCGAGAACAAATTTTACAATGTAGCTAACTAAATTTTCTTGCAGTTTCAAATTATCTTCGTGTTCATAAAATGCCACTTCTGCTTCATTCATCCAGAACTCAATAAGATGTCTTCTGGTTTTTGATTTTTCGGCTCTAAATGTGGGTCCTAAGTTATACACTTTGCCAAGAGCCATACAAGCTGCTTCAAGGTATAGCTGACCTGTTTGAGCAAGGTAAACTTTGCCATAATCAAAATAATCAATTTCAAATAAATTACCTGCAGATTCTCCAATAGCTCCCGTAAAAATTGGTGTATCAATTTGTATAAATCCATTTTCCCAGTAGAACTTCCTTATTCCTTTCAAAACAGCATCTCTAATATTCAAAATGTGCATTTGTCTTCTTGAACGAAGCCACAAATGTCTATGATCCATTAGATACTCTATACTATGGTCAGGTTTATTTATTGGAAAATCTTCTTTTGGAATTTGTAAGGGGATTACTTCTTTTGCATGTATTTCCACACCCCCAGGAGCTCTCGCTTCTTCTTTAACTGTTCCCTTTACTATTAAAGATGATTCCATTCTCAATTTTTTTGCATTTTGAAAGGTGTCTGTTGAAACTGAAGAAGCTTCTACTACCACTTGGACAATTCCCGTTCCATCTCTTAAGTTTATAAATGCGATTTTTCCACTACTTCTGCTTCTCCAAACCCATCCTTTTAGTTCAACTTCTTGTCCTATATGCTTTTTTAAGTCTTTGACGTAAACCCACACAAAGTTCACCTCCTAGAAGTTTTTAACATTTATTTGGTCTTATTCTTTTAAAAATTCAGGGAATTTTTCTGTTAATGCATAATATACTCCGTCCTCGTCATTGGTTTTCGAAACAAAATCAGCAATTTTTTTAAGTTCAGTTACTGCATTTCCTACCGCTATTGAAAAATCAGCAAATTTAAATAAAGGTATATCATTGTGATTATCACCAAAAACAATTAGTTTTTCATGTTCAGCTTTTAAAGTTTTTAGTAGGTATTTTAAAGCAATAGCTTTGTTAACATCTTTGGGTACAATATCTAAAAATATATTCATACTTTTAAATATTTCGGCGTTTAAGTTAAGATTTTCTAATTCCTCTTTTAGTTTGTCAAGTTTCATTGGTGAGTCAATAGCCAGTAATTTTGTTGAATTCTTGTGTTTAATTAATTCAATAAGATCTTCTACAACTTTGTACTCTACTCCAGCGTGACGCGAGTAAAACTTTATATTCTCATTATCTTCTTCCGAGAAAAGTTCATCATTAATATATGCTTGTCTGTGAATATTTTTATTTCTTAAAAGTTCAATAATTTCTTTTGAAGTTTGAAAATCTAGTGTTTTTTCAAAAATTATTCCTTTATTGGGAATGAAAACCATGGCTCCGTTGTAAGCTATAATTGGAAACATTTTTTGAAAATATTTTTCTACGATTTTTCGGATGGAAATTAACATTCTCCCACTAGCAAAAACAATTCTGTGATTGTTTTTATCAAGTCTTTTAATTAGAGCTACCATGTTTGGTGAAATTGTATTGTCTTTTTTTAGTAGTGTTCCATCGAGATCAAAAACAAAAACCATATAATCACCCTTCTAAATTCTTTTTTATTTCTATTACTATGGCCTCAGCAGTTCCTAAATTGGTTGCAAGTGGTACATTGTGAACGTCGCATACCCTCATTAATGCTGTTACATCAGGTTCATGTGGTTGAGCCGTTAAAGGGTCTCTTAGAAAAATTACAAAGTCTATTTTTCCATATGAAACCAGCGAGCCTATTTGGAGATCTCCACCATATGGACCAGATTCTAATTTATTTACTTTCAGACCAATTTTTTCCTCAATTATTGTTCCAGTAGTTTTTGTAGCATAAAGATTGCATTTTTCAAAAACATCTTTCCATTCCTTTACAAACATTGCAAGATCAAGTTTTTTCTTATCATGAGCAATTAATGCAATATTCAACATGATTTCACCCCTGTTGCTTTTTTAAAATTATATCACATATGATAAAATCAATTTTGTATAAAAGCGGAAAGGGGGATAAACAGTGGAAAAACCCAAATACTCAAAATTGTTTCTTCTTGGTTTTGGCTTTTTTGGAATAAGTATTGTATGGCCATTATATAATGCTTATGTTCCAATATTTTTGAAAGATTTTTCGTTATCATCTACAAGTATTGGATTTGTAATGACTATTGATAATATTTTTGCAATTTTTATGTTACCGTTGATAGGTGTTTTAAGTGATCAGACTAGAACAAAATTTGGAAGAAGAATGCCTTATATATTAATTGGAGCTCCACTTGCTGGTTTATTTTTTGCTTTGATTCCTGTTGTAAGAGAAATGCATTTACTTTGGTTTATGATGTTAAACATAATTTTCATGAATTTTTTTATGGCTCTTTTTAGATCACCAGTTATTGCTTTGATGCCTGATATTACTCCTTCGAAATATAGAAGTCAAGCTAATGGGATAATTAATTTTATGGGGGGATTAGGTGCATTACTCGCATATTTTGTTGGAAAACCTTTGTACGACAAACATTATGCTCTACCTTTCTGGCTTGGAGCCCTCATCATGGTTATAGCGCTTATCTTAGTAGTAATTTTTATTAAAGAAGATGATAAATATAAAGTTAAAATAGGTGAAAAAGTGAAAATAGGAAATGTGTTTAATAAAAGTTTTAATGAATTGTCTAAAAATTTAAAAGAAGTATTTGTTTCTAAAGAAAAAAGTCTTCTTATGATGTTATTGTCTATTCTTTTTTGGTTTATTGGCTATAATGCTTTGGAAACATTCTTTACAAGTTATGCTAAGTTTAGAGTTGGAATAGGAGAAAGTACAGGTGCTTTAATTTTAGGTTTCTTCTCTCTAACATTTATGCTTTTTTCTATCCCAGCTGGATTTATCGGAGCAAAGATTGGTAGAAAAAAGACTATGACTATTGGGCTTTTTGTTGTTATCTCAATAACAATTCTGACAATGGTATCCGTTTTAGTAATTAATGAAGCAAGATTATTAACGTACATTATGTTTCTTCTATTTGCATTAGGTGGAATTGGTTGGGGAATGGTCAATGTGAATTCCCTTCCAACTATTGTTGATATGACGGTAGAGGAAAAAGTTGGTGGTTATACGGGACTTTATTACTTTTTCTCCATGAGTGCAAATATAATAGCTCCTCCACTTGCAGGATACTTTATTGATAAAGTTGGATATGATTCATTGATAGTTTTCTCTACCGTATCATTTATAATTGCAACAATTACACTTCAATATGTAAAGAAGGGTGATGTTAAGAGGACTTAAAGAAACATTTTTGTGATAATTTGCATTGATTGCATAGAGGTTTTTTTCTACATACAGCTTTTGCATGCTCTACAATCAAACCGTGTAATTGTTGGAATAATTTGGTTTTTCTGGGATATGACTCGTGAAAGATGCTTTGAACTTTTTCGTAATCGTTTTCTTTGATTCCGTACATTCTTTCTAAGATTCTTTTTGTGTATGTATCAACAACTAAAATAGGTTTATTAAGGGCATATAACAAAATGGAATCGGCTGTTTCTTTGCCGATTCCTTTAATATTTAAAAGTTCTTTTCTCAAATCATAGGTTTCATATTTTTTTAATTTCTCAACTTCAAAATTGTAGTGTGCTAAAAAATTTAGAAGGTTTTTGAGTCTATCAGCTTTTATATTGAAAAAACCTGCTGGTTTTATTAATTTTGCTATTTCTTCTTTAGATAATTTATGTAAGTCTTTTAGAATATCATGAGGATTAGTTAATTTGTAAATATTTTTAAGGGCTTTTTCCACATTTTTCCAATTAGTGTTCTGAGTGAGAATAGCTGTAACAAAAATTTCCTCAGGTGTTCCTGGCCACCATTTTCCCACATCACCGTATATTTTAATAAGTTCATTGTATAAATTTTCGATCCTTTTCAATTTTTAACCCTCCGCAATTGCTTCGATTTCAATATCTGCATCTTTTGGTAGTTTTGCAACTTGAACAACGGCTCTCGCTGGTCTATGATCGCCAAAGAATTCTGAATATACTTCATTAAACTCACTGAATTTTGAGATATCGATCATGTACACGTTTATTTTTACTATTTTGTTTATGTCGCTTCCCGATTCTTCGAGAATATTTTTGATGTTTTTTAAAATTACAAGTGTTGATTTTTTTATATCTCCTTTTATAAGTTCTCCAGTTTCGGGAATAATAGGAAGTTGTCCTGAGATGAAGATAAATCCGTTACTTTTTACTGCAATTGAATATGGACCAATTGCCCTAGGAGCATTTTCTGGTTGCAGAAATTCCATGTTATCCCTCCTTTTTTCCTTACTACAAAATATTATATCAGAGTTTTGATGATATAATTGGGGTTGAAAAACAGAGAGATCAGGTGATTTTTATGAACATAGAAATTTCAAAAATAAAAACAATTCTGAACTGCCCAAAAAAGTTTTGGTACGAGAGTAAAGAAGATGGAAAATATTATCAAGAAAATTTAACGAAGGATATTATAAAATACGGAGGAGTATTAAAACACGCCGAATTAGGCATTGAAATTTTTGGAATAAAAATTTGGGCAACAGGTGTCGAAATTAATGTAACCGATGATGAAATAATTGTAATTTCAAAGAGAAATGGTAAAAGATTATATAAATATCATTATTATGAAGCCGCGTTATATGGATACGTCTTTTCAAAAGAAAGTAACAAAAAAGTAAAAGTGATCTTTAAAAGCAATTTTTACGAACAAGAAATTCCTTGGGAAAATTATGTTGATTTTGCAATATTAATGGTTAAAAATTTATCTGAGGAAGAGGAGCCAAAACCAAGAGTGAATTCTGAATGTAAATTTTGCCCTTATTCTAGCAAGTGTTTGAAATACTTCGTTGAAAATGGAAGTTTGGAAATAATCAGAGGAGTTGGTAAAAAGAATATTGAAAAGTTAAAATCAATTGGAATAAAAACGTTGAAAGATGTAGTAAAAAATAAAGAAAAAATTGAGAGTTTTTTGGGTGTCCAAAAGGGGTTGAAGATATGGGCGCAGGCGAAAGCGTTTTTAGATGAGAAACCCGTTTTGATAAAAGAAATGCCAAAATTAAAAGAAGGAATTTTTTTTGATATTGAAAGTTATATAGATTTCCATTATTTATTTGGAATACTTTTTGAAAATAAATATATTCCTTTTATTGCTAGGGAAAAGGCCACAGAAAAAGACGCTTTTATTAGGTTGCTCATATTTTTTTCTGAAAACGAAATGCCTATTTATCATTACCATACATATGAACCTAATCAATTCAAAAAATTACTAAAAAAATATTCCCTTAATTCTAAGTTAGTTGAAAGATTTTTAGATATATATAGTATTTTTACTAGCCATTTGGCTGTCCCAGTTTTGTCTTATTCATTAAAACCACTTGCAAGTTATTTTGGTTATAATTGGAGAACAAAGTTAAATGGGATGAAAGCCCTTCGAAAATTTGAAGATTACTTGTATACAAAAGATGAAAATATTTTAGACGAAATACTAATTTATAACGAAGATGATGTTAGAGCAACGAAGCTATTATGGGAAATTTTAAAGAGTTATTATTAATTTTGAACTTTTGTAACATAATCTTTTGTTCGTAGAAGTTGAGTTTTAACATTTACTATGTTACTTTTAAGTTGAGCAGCGACCCCCCTATCCCCCCCTTGTAAAAGTTTCTAAGAAATAGGCCCCGGGTTAACCGGGGCTTTATTTTTATGATATAATTTTTAATAAAGGAGGTATTGTATGCGAACTCCACCACATAGTATTGAGGCAGAACAAGCTGTTATTGGAAGTATTCTAATAGATCCTGAAGCAATTGAAGATGTTATTTCGATTTTGAGCTCTCAAGATTTTTATGATAAAAAACATGTTGAAATATTTAAAGCTATCGAAGAATTATATGATGAGAATATTCCTATAGATGTTATCTCAATTTGTGACAGATTGAAAACAAAGGGAAAACTTGAAACGATAGGTGGAGAGTTGTATGTTGCACAACTTGCAGATGGCGTGCCAACTTCAGCACATGCGGAAATGTATGCGCAAATTGTAAGAGATAAATCTATTTTAAGGTC
This sequence comes from Thermosipho atlanticus DSM 15807, assembly GCF_900129985.1. Classification (NCBI taxonomy): domain Bacteria; kingdom Thermotogati; phylum Thermotogota; class Thermotogae; order Thermotogales; family Fervidobacteriaceae; genus Thermosipho; species Thermosipho atlanticus. Next base: position 59,076 of record NZ_FQXN01000004.1, read on the forward strand.
ATTGATTTCTGCAGCTTCTAAAGTTGTTGAAGATGCGATGTCAGATAATGAAGTTGATGAAATATTAGATAATGCTGAGAGAGTTATATTTGAAATAGCCGAATCAAAAACCGCAAAAACATACCAACCTATGAATACAATTTTACACGATGTTTTTGAAAATTTAGAGGCTTTGAGAGATAGACAAAAAAGTGGGACAGCTTCGTTAATTACCGGGATTCCTACTGGATATAGATTACTAGATGAATTAACTTCTGGCTTTCACAAATCAGATCTTATAATTGTTGCCGCAAGGCCAAGTGTTGGTAAGACAGCTTTTGCTTTAAATATTGCGCGAAATATGGCAATAAAATCTGATATACCTGTTGGAATATTTAGTCTTGAAATGAGCAAAGAACAGCTTGCCCAAAGGTTATTGGGTATGGAAGCATTAATAGAGCTTCAAAAAATTAGAAGAGGCTATTTAACCGATGAAGAATGGCAAAAACTTCTTCAGGCCACAGGGAAGTTATATAAAGCCAATATAATAGTTGATGATGAGGCAAATCTTGATCCAAGATCGTTGCGTGCAAAGGCGCGAAGAATGAAAAGGGAATATGGAGTAGAAGCCATTTTTGTTGATTATTTACAATTGATGAGTATTAGATCTTTTAGAGAGAATAGACAACAAGAAATATCGGAAATTTCTAGATCTTTAAAACTTCTTGCTAGAGAATTGGATGTAGCAATAATTGCTTTATCTCAATTATCAAGAGCGGTTGAACAAAGAGAAGACAAAAGACCAAGACTCAGTGATTTGAGAGAGTCTGGTTCAATAGAACAGGATGCGGATATGGTGTTGTTTTTGTACAGGGAAGAGTATTACAAGAAGGAGAAATCGGGTGAAGCCCATGAAACAGAAGTAATAATTGGAAAGCAAAGGAATGGACCAATTGGTACTGTTAAACTCCTTTTTGATCCACATTATACTGCATTTTTTGATATTGATGTAGTTCATGGAGGTGCCGATTAATGAAGGCTATTTATCCTGGTTCTTTTGATCCTATAACTTTTGGCCATTTAGATATAATTGAAAGGGCTTCCAAAATATTTTCTGAAGTTTATGTGGTGGTAATGGAAAATAAAAGAAAGAATTATACATTTTCATTAGATGAAAGGATAAAAATGATCGAAGAATGTACAGAACATATAAAAAACATAAAGATAGATTTTTTCAAAGGGTTGTTGATCGATTATGTAAAGGAAAATAAGATCGATGTTGTGATAAGAGGACTTAGAGCTGTTACTGATTTTGAATATGAACTTCAAATGGCAATGGCAAATAAAGAAATGTGCCCTGATGCAGATACAATTTTCTTAATGACGGATAAAAGGTTTTCTTTTATATCTTCAAGCCTTGTAAAAGAAGTTGCATATTTTGGCGGAGATATTTCAAGATGGGTTCCCAAAAACGTAGAAAGAAAACTGATAGAAAAAATTAAAATAACTAACATATAAGTTTTTTCATCTTGTTTGTGTTATAATTTTAATACTTTTCTATATTCCGAGATTTCGGATTACAATTTTTCAAAGATTAGAGGAGGTGGAAGTATGAGAAAGTTAGTGTTTGGTCTATTAATTATTATAGCTGTTTCTGCATTTCCATTCTTTATTGGTGTTGAAGCGGTGAATATACCGCCTGTAACCTTAACTGCTTCTCCTTCAATGCTAACTTTAAATGCAAGGGCAGATTTAGGAATGTTGTATGTAACTCTTCCGGTAGCAGAAGTATATGCTGACGGAAGTTATTATATTAACGAGAATTTTGATGCAAATTTCCTCTTGAATAATCTTAATGTAGGTTTAGCCATCAGACCAAAATTGCCTTTAATTCCATTGTATGTTAGAGTTGCAGCGGATCTTCCTTTGTTGAACTTTATAACCACTCAAACTTTCAGCACTCTTGATTTAAAATTAGGATTAGGTTTTAAACTATTGTTCTTTGCAGTAGAAGGTGGAATGGTAGCAAGATTTGATAGTTCAATGAATATTGATTTTGGCAATATATTCTATTTTGCCGTTGGCGGAGCTTTATAACAAAAGCGGACCATCTGGTCCGCTTTGATTTTTCTGCTTTTGTGAATTTATAGAAGTTTTCAAAATCCTCTTGGAAGTTTCCTTTATTATTTCCTGGGTGGTTGAATAGTATAATTTTTTAACACGCGATTGGGAGAGTGAATTATGCGTGAAGTTCCTCTTGTTTCGATTATAATACCGACAAGAAATGAGGAGAAATTTATAGAAAAATGTTTAAACTCTATCATTGAAAATGATTATCCTGAAAAGGAGATTATTGTTGTCGATGGTATGAGTGATGATAATACTAGACAACTTGTAGAAAAATATCCTGTAAGAGTTATTGATAATCCTGATAAGTATACTCCTCAAGCGTTAAATAAGGGAATAAGAAATGCAACTGGTAAAATAATTATGATAGCTGGAGCCCATACAATTTATTCAAAAAATTACATTTCTAGTTGTGTTCGAAGAATAGTTGAAGATAAATGCGATATAGCTGGTGGGCAGGTTTTGACGATATGTAGAACAAATACTTCAAAATCAAAAGCAATTGCAGGAATTTTATCTCATCCTTTTGGTATTGGAGGAGCAAAATATAGATTACAAGGTAATAAAGAAGTTTTTGTTGATACAGTTGCATATGGTTTATACAAGAAAGAATTATTTGAAAAAGCAGGATTATTTAATGAAAAGTTGATTAGGAATCAAGATATTGAAATGAATTTAAGATTAAAAAAATTAGGAGCAAGGATACTATTAGTACCGGAAGCTAAAGCATATTATTATGCTCGGAATAATATAAGTTCACTTGTAAGAAATAACTTTGAAAATGGTTTTTGGGTACTTTTTGGAAGAAAATTTGCCGAAACACCTTTTTCAATAAGACATTTAGTGCCATTCTTTTTTGTACTTTTTTTAATTTCAATGATCTTTATGTTTAGTATTCTAAAATGGTTATATTTGCCTGTTTTGATTTTATACGTGTTTTTAGACTTTTTTTCTGCGATACAAATTGCGAGAAATCTCAAAGATGTAATGTCATTTTTTTGGCTTATAATCTTGTTTCCTATTTTACATATATCATATGGAATAGGTTCATTATGTGGTGCATTATCTTTTTTTCTGAAACCCGGGAAATAATCTTTAGTATTTTTACACAAAGTTAACATGATATAAACTTGATAGAAAATGTAAAATGTGTTAAAATCATGACGATGCCAAAGACGGCAGGTTAAAGAAAGGCGGAGAGCCGCCTGCCCGAGGCACAAAAGGGTGAGGACCCCTTTTGCTTTTTGCCTCGGTAGCAACCGAGGTTATTTTTTTTGGGAGGTGAAGAAGTTGCTGACAAGAAAACAAAAAGAGAAATTAGTTGAAGAATTATCAGAAAGTTTGAAAAATTCATCTTTGATACTTTTTTCAGATTACAAAGGATTAAACGTTGCTCAAATAACTGATTTAAGAAGAAAACTTAGAGAAAAACTTGGTAGTGGAGCAAGATATAGAGTTGTGAAAAACAGTGTCGCATATTTTGCGATGAAGAAAGCAGGTTATGAAGAAATTGATGATTTAAGTTATTTGTTTGAAGGACCTTTAGCTCTTCTATATGTGGAAGAAGGAGATCCTATTGAAGCTATCAAAGTGATTTATGAATTTTCGAAAGACAACAAGGATATTCCTTCGTTCAAAGGCCTTTATCTTGATGGAAAATTCTTTGGAGCTGAAGAAGTAGAAAATCTCTCCAAACTTCCAACGAAAGAGCAACTTCTTACAATGGTTGTTAGTGGCGTACAAGGACCAATTAGAGGTTTTGTTAATGTACTTGCCGGTACCCTTAGAAGCTTGTTATATGCTCTTAATGCAATTAAGGATAAAAAATCAGAATAATTTTAGGAGGTGTATATTATGACATTAGAAGAAATTGTTAGCGCAATTGAACAACTTACAGTAGCAGAATTAGCAGAACTTGTAAAAATGCTTGAGGACAAATTTGGAGTAAGTGCATCTGCACCAGTTATGGCAATGCCAGTAGCAGGAGGAGCAGCAGCAGGAGGAGCAGCAGCAGAAGAAAAAACAGAATTTGACGTAGTACTTAAGAGCTTTGGTGCAAAGAAGATTGAAGTTATAAAAATTGTAAGAGAAATTACAGGTTTAGGACTTAAAGAAGCAAAAGATCTTGTTGAAAAAGCGGGAACACCAGATGCCGTTATTAAACAAGGCATTAAGAAAGAAGAAGCAGAAGAAATTAAGAAGAAACTTGAAGATGCAGGAGCAGAAGTTGAACTTAAATAATAGTAACATAAGTTTCTAAAAAGAAAAGATTTTGTATCAACCCCGTGCAAAGTGTTGAGCACGGGGGTTTTTTGTGTTTTAATATATAATTGGCATATTTTTATTCCTTCCAAATTTTTCTAACTGAGGTGATAGGATGAAAGAGATTAAAAGTGGTAAAAGGACCCGTTTTTCATTTGGTAGGGTCCAGGCACCTATCCCTGTCCCAAATCTCGTTGAAATTCAAACTAGGTCATATCGTGAATTTCTCGAGGATGGGATATTGAAAGTCTTGAAGAAATTCTCCCCAATAACGTCTTCAAAAACAGATCAGAGAAAAGAAAAAGGTTTTTCTTTAGAATTTTTGTCAATAAGAGTTGGGGAGCCACAAAACACTGTGCAAGAATGTAAGGAAAGGCTCATGACCTACACTGTACCTGTTTATACAACAGTTAGAGTTACCGATAATAGTACAAACGAAATGATTGAAGAAGAAGCCTTTTTAGGATATCTTCCGTACATGACACCACGTACTACTTTTATTATCAATGGTGCCGAACGTGTTGTAGTTAACCAACTTGTTAGAAGTCCAGGAGTTTATTTTGTAGAAGAACCAAGAAAGAATCCTGGTTCTAAACCAATCTATGTAGCTCACTTTTTGCCTGTGAGAGGTGCATGGTTAGAGATATTATTGAACCTTAATGATGGCACTTTTTATGCAAGAATTGATAGAAAAAGAAGAATTAATTTATTCCTTTTCTTAAAAGCTCTTGGATATAGTAATGATCTTGAGCTTCTTTCATTATTCCCGGATTGGGTAGATGTTGAAGATGAATATACACTCCAACACTCTGAGGGATTAATAGTTTTAGAGGATGTAAAAGATAAAGTTGGAGAAATAATTGCACGTCGTGGTGATGTAATAACAGAAGGATTGATAGAAAAACTGGCAAATTCTTCAGTTGAAAAAATTAAAGTTGCTCATAGATATGCGGTAACAACTTTAGAAAAATTAAAACACGTTTATGGCGAAGAAGTAGATCAAAATAGGGCTTATATTGAAATTTTTAGAAGGTTAAGACCCGGTGAACTTCCAAGGATTAATGCTGCAAAAATGTTTTTAAATAACTTATATTTTAATGAAGAAAGATTTGAATTTTCTGAAGTTGGACGTTTTAAATTGAATAAAAGACTTGAAGAAGCATATAAAAAATACCTTGTCGAAGTAGAAGGTAAAGATCCTGAAGAAGTAGAAAATGCAAAATATGAAGAAAACTCAAATGTTCTTACAACAATGGATATTGTACTTGCTTCAAGAAATCTGTTAGAAATTTATAAACATCCTGGAACCATGGATACAAAAGACCATCTTGGTAACAAGAGAGTTAGAACTGTAGGTGAATTGATTAGAATAGAATTTGAAAGAGCATTTTCAAAGGCTGTATTCATGATTCAGGAAAAACTTGCCACATACACTTCGCTTGATAAGGTATCGGTGCAGAGTCTTATAAATGTAAGAAGCATAATTGCTACTATTAATTCTTTCTTTGCAACTAATCCTCTTTCTCAATTTATGGATCAAACAAATCCTTTAGCTGAACTTACTAACAAGAGAAGATTAACAGCAGTTGGTCCAGGTGGTTTAAAAAGAGAAAGAGCAAGATTCGAAGTTCGTGACGTCCACCATTCACATTATGGTAGAATGTGTCCTATTGAAACACCTGAAGGAGCAAATATAGGGCTTATAACATCCTTATCTGTTTATGCAACAATTGATAAGTATGGATTTTTAATTACTCCATATATAAAGGTAGTTAAAGGGAAAGTCACAAATGAAGTAGTATATTTAACAGCTGATGAAGAGGAAAATTATAAGATTGCGCCGTCAACGACACCAGTTGATGAAAACGGTAATATAATTCCTGAACATGTTACAGTTAGGTATGAAGAAAAGGTTTTATATGTACCTAAAAATGAAGTTCAATTTTTAGATGTAGCTCCAAATCAAATAGTTAGTGTTTCGACTTCGTTAATTCCATTTTTAGAACACGATGATGCTAATAGGGCGCTCATGGGTTCTAACATGCAAAGGCAGGGTGTTCCTTTAATTGAAACAGAAGCACCTAGAGTTGGAACTGGTATGGAGTGGGAAGCGGCAAGGTATGCAGGAACTATGGTTTTAGCGGAACACGATGGAATAGTTAAAAAGGTGGATGCCAGAAAAATAATAGTTCATAGAATTGATAAAGATGGAAAAGAAATGTACGATTCGATGGGAAATCCTGTGTTAGATACATATGAACTCTTAAAATTTACACGTACGAACCAAGATACATGTATCAATCAAAAACCTATAGTAAATGTTGGCGAAGTTGTGAAAAAAGGAGATCCTATTGCCGATGGGCCTGCTACAGATATGGGAGAACTTGCCTTAGGTAAAAATGTGTTAGTTGCATTTGTACCTTGGGAAGGGTATAATTTTGAAGATGCAATATTAGTTAGCGAAGAATTACTTGAAAAAGAAACATATACATCAATTCATATCGAAGTATATGAAACTACGGCAAGAGATACAAGATTAGGTCCTGAGGAAATTACTCCAGATATTCCTAATGTTAGCAAAGAGAAATTAAGGAACCTCGACGAGGATGGGATAGTAAGAATAGGAGCTTATGTAGAAGAAACTGACATACTCGTTGGTAAAGTCACTCCAAAAAGTGAAAGTGATACAACACCTGAAGAAAAAATTATTAGATCTGTATTTGGAGAAAAAGGTAAAGAAGTGAAAGATTCTTCGCTAAGAGTTCCTCATGGAATAGAGGGAAGAGTCATTGGTGTTAATGTGTTTGATAAGGAAAAGGACGGAGACCTTGGCCCCGGAGTTAATAAGCTTATCAGAGTATATGTGGCTATAAGAAAGCCACTAGAAGTAGGAGATAAACTTGCGGGTAGACATGGTAATAAAGGTGTAGTTTCTAAAATTTTACCCAAGGAAGATATGCCATTTTTACCAGATGGAACGCCGGTTCAAATTGTATTAAGTCCTTTGGGTGTTCCATCACGTATGAACGTTGGACAAATTCTTGAAACTAGTTTAGGTTGGCTTGCAGTATTGACTAACAAGTGGTTTGCAACTCCTGTATTTGATGGGGCAAAGGAAGAGGATATTTTACCTGCACTTTATGAAGCTAGAAAGAAAGTTGGACTTGATGCTGGAGATAATCCAAATAATCCAACTGGTAAGGTTATTTTGAGAGATGGAAGAACTGGTAAGGAATTTGATCATCCGATTCTTGTTGGTTATATGTATGTTATGAAACTGATTCATATTGCAAGAGATAAAATTCATGCCAGATCAACAGGACCATACTCTCTAATCCATCAACAACCACTTGGAGGAAAAGCGCAGTTTGGTGGTCAAAGGTTTGGAGAAATGGAAGTTTGGGCTCTAGAAGCATATGGTGCTGCACATACTTTAAATGAAATGTTGACAGTAAAAAGTGATGATATTAAAGGGAGAAATGAGGTTTACAAAGCAATAATGAAAGGTAAGAATATTCCTGAACCAGGGTTACCAGAAAGTTTCAAAGTTCTGGTAAGAGAATTAAGAGGAATTGCACTTGATGTTAGAGTATACGATGAAGAAGGAAATGAAATTGACATAGAGAAGTTATAAAGCCCCGTAAGGAGGGAAAAGAATGGGTTCAACATTTAAGAGAAAAATTGCTAAGGTCACTGTTAAAGTAGCTTCTCCTGAGGTAATAAGAAGTTGGTCAAGTGGTGAGGTTAAAAAACCTGAGACAATAAATTATAGAACATTTAAGCCTGAAAAAGATGGTCTTTTCTGTGAAAGAATATTTGGTCCAACAAAAGATTATGAGTGTGCTTGTGGAAAATATAAAGGCAAAAAATATGAAGGAACTGTTTGTGAAAGATGTGGAGTAAGAGTTGAATCTAAAGAAGCAAGAAGAAAAAGAATGGGGCATATAGATCTCGTTTCTCCAGTTGTACATATTTGGTATTTAAAAAGTAGCCCTAGTATTCTTTCTTCTTTACTTTCTATTCAAGCAAAAGAGCTTGAAAATGTAATTTATTATGGTGGAAAAAGGATTATAGAAAAGATTCTAGTAGTGACAGATCCTAAAAATACCGATTTTATTAAAGGTTCACTTTTATATCAAACTGAGTATGAAATTTACAGTCAAAAACTTGATTTTGAAGTAATGCCTGGAGTAATTATTAAATCTCCCGTAACTCCAGTTATATCTAGTATTTCGGGAGAAGTTAGAATAAGAAAAGAAAAAACACATACTGATAGAGAAATTACCTGGGTTGATATAAGAAAAATATCAAGAGCTGAACATAGATTGTATACTGGAATGGTTTTGAATGTAAAGAACGGTGAGTATATCAAGCAAGGTGAAGAAATAGTTTCTGAAATGAAAATAGATCCAATTTATGCACCTTTCGATGGAACGGTTGAAATAGATGAAATTTCTGAAACTATAACTGTGAGACCTTTGACAACGAGTAAAGATATGCCAATAACATTCTCGTTGCCATATGGTGTATCTCCTACTGTTTCAAATGGAACCAAAGTGAAAAAAGGCGACCAGCTTACTAATGGAACGATCCTTCCAGCGGTAATTGCATCAGTTTCTGGAACTATTAGCTTTGGAAAAGAGCTTAATGTTAAACCAAGAGAAGATGGTAGATATGAAGTTATTTCAACGGGGAACATATATATTGAAAATGTTGTTGAAGAGAAAAGTTATCCGTTATTTGAAGGTGCTTTAGTTTACGTTGAAGATGGTCAAGAAATTTCAGAAGGAGACGTAATAGCTGACCGCTTCTTATTTGAAGATGAATATTTAACCCTTGAGGAATATAAAATATTTGAAGAGCATTATCCTGCAATGTTTACGGCTGAAACGGAAGTTGAGAATGATAGACCAATAGTTGTTATAACTAAAATTGATGAAGAAGTTGCTTTAGAAACTGGTTTAAAAATGGGAGATATTATTACAGATGATCAATATGGCGCATATAGAGTATTGTATGGAGATAAGATAGAAGCAGATTCAGGTGCAATGGCAATTAAAAAGCTTCTTCAGAATTTAGACCTTGAAAAATTGAAAGTTGAAATAGAGTCAGAACTCAAAAAGATTCCGAAAAGTAGTGGCCGTGCAAAGAAACTTCTTAGAAGATTAAAAATAGTAAAGGATTTGTTAAAAAGTGGAACTAAACCAGAATGGATGGTACTTGAGGCAGTACCAGTTGTACCACCCGATATTAGGCCTATGATCCAAGTTGAAGGTGGAAGATTTGCAACTACAGATCTTAATGATCTTTATAGAAGAGTTTTAAATAGAAACAATAGACTTAAAAAATTATTTGCCATGAATTCTCCTGAAATTATCGTGAAAAATGAAAGAAGAATGCTTCAAGAAGCAGTGGATAGTTTAATTTACAACGGAAGAATGGGTAAAGCTGTCACAGACAGAAATGGAAGACCGTTGAAATCGTTAACGGATCTTTTAAAGGGTAAAAAAGGAAGATTTAGAAGAAATCTTCTAGGAAAACGTGTTGATTATTCTGGTCGTGCAGTAATAGTTGTTGGACCTCACCTGAAAATTCATGAATGTGGTCTTCCAAAGAAAATGGCTATGGAGTTATTCAAACCATTTGTTCTTGCTGAACTTTTGAATAGAGATGAGGAGACAAGTAAAACAGCAAGAAAGATGAAAAAAGCAATTATTGAAAAGGAACTTCCACAGGCTTACGAAGTTTTAGAAGAGATAATAAAAGGACACCCTGTTTTGTTAAACAGGGCCCCAACATTGCATAGAATGTCTTTGCAGGCATTTGAACCAAGATTAATCGAAGGTAACGCGATACAATTACATCCATTAGTTTGTCCACCGTTTAACGCAGATTTTGATGGAGATCAGATGGCTGTTCATGTTCCTCTTTCTGCTGCAGCTCAAGCTGAGGCTAAATTTTTGATGCTTTCAAGATACAATATTATTTCACCTGCACATGGTAAACCAATTTCAATGCCAGGAAAAGATATTGTAGCGGGTATATATTACCTTACAATGGTGGGAAAAGATTTTGATAAAGTACAACCTGAAGATATAAATTGGAGATTTTCTTCTATTGACGAGGCTGAATTGGCGTATGAATTTGGATACATAAAATTACACGATCCTATACTTGTAAAAGTAGATGATAAAGTTATAAAAACGACATATGGAAGATTAGTTTTTGCGAGTATCGTACCCGATGAATTTAAGGATTACAATAAGACATATGGCAAAAATGCAATAAAGGATCTTGTTTATAAAACATTTAAGAAATATGGTGTCGATCGAACCGCAGATCTTCTTGATGATATAAAAGATTTAGGTTTTCATTATGCTACTATTTCAGGTCTTACGGTAAGTATTACCGATTTCACTACCTCTCCTGAAAGGGAAAAGATTATTAAAAATGCAAGGAAAAGGGTAGAAGAAGTTGAAATGTTATATTCTCAAGGATTTTTAACTGATGAAGAAAGGTATAAAGAGACTATAAAAATATGGGCAGATGCGACTGAAAAAGTTCAAGAATCAACTTTTGAGTACATTGGAAAAGATCCGTTTAACCCAATATTTATAATGGTTGATTCGGGTGCTAGGGGTAATAAAGACCAATTGAAGCAACTAGCAGGTATGAGGGGGCTAATGTCCGATCCATCAGGTAGAACGATAGAAATCCCAATTATTTCTAATTTTAGAGATGGATTGTCAGTTCTAGAATTCTTTATAAGTACTCATGGAGCAAGAAAGGGTTCAGCTGACACAGCGCTTAGAACGAGTTCAGCAGGATATCTTACTAGAAGACTTGTTGATGTTGCCCAGAGTGTTGTAATTACAACTACCGATTGTGGAACTCATAATGGTGTGCGTGCAACAGTTCTAAAAAGCAGTGATGGTTTAACAGTTGAAAAGTTAGAAGATTTCTTGTTTGGAAGAGTTTTAGCAAAAGATGTATATGATCCAGAAACAAATAACATACTTGTAAATCCAGAAACAGGTAAAGAATATACAAAAGATACTATGTTAGAAGATGAAGATGCAAAGTTCCTTGGAGAATTTACAAAAAGAATACCTGTTGTAGTGGAAAAAGAAATTGATATTAATAAACCAGAATTACCAGAAAATTATGCAGAACTTGCTGAAGGTTTTGTAGCTGATAATGTTCATTACGAAGAAGGAACAGAATTGAATTGGGAAGTAATTAGAATGGCTAAAGCTTCAGGAGTTAAAACGTTGAAAATAAGAGAATATCCAATTGTGGGAAAAGTTTCAAGTGAAACAGTGTTGAGTAGTAAAGATAAGATTCAGCTTGTTGTGGAAGAGGAGCTTATTGAACCAACAACAGCAAAAATACTTTCAGAAAATAACGTTCAATCTCTTGAAGTAAGACCTGAGATTATTGTAAGATCTGTGCTAACATGTGAGGCTGAACACGGCGTGTGTTCGAAATGTTATGGTATGGATCTTTCAAATCATAAAATAGTTGGAATAGGTGAATCTGTCGGTGTTGTAGCAGCACAGTCTATAGGTGAACCAGGCACACAACTTACAATGAGAACATTCCATACTGGTGGTATTGCAACTACAGCAGACATTACCCAAGGGTTACCTAGAGCGGAAGAATTGTTTGAAGCAAGGAAGAAATTGAAAGAGCCTGAAGGAGTATTTTCTGCAATTAAGGGTTTTGTGAAGGATATAGTAGAAGATGAAAGTGGTAAGAAAAAAGTGTATATTGAAGACGAAGCAGGTGATATCCACGAATATGAAATTCCTACAAAAGTAAAAGTTAGTGTAAGTAAAGGTCAAAAGGTATTACCAGGTCAATCATTGTCGACAGGTGCAATTAGGCCGAGAAAGATTCTTGAAACTTTAAGTGTTGATGCAACAGCGCTTTATCTACTAAAAGAAATTAAGAAAGTTTATGTGGAACAAGGAGTTGATATTCACGATAAACACTTTGAAATTATAATTAAACAGATGTTGGATAAAGTTGAAATAATTGATCCAGGAGACACAGATTATTTACCAGGAGATCTTCTAAGACTTCAAACAGTTAAAAGAATAAATAGAGAAATATTAGAAGGTAATATGCATGTAGAAATGAACAAAAAGCGTGTTATTGGAAAAGAACTTGTTAATCATTTGATTGGCGAGGATGAAAACGGACAAATAGTAGAAATTGCACCTGAAGGAGCTGAAGTCACTGAGGAAATATTGGAAAAAGCTATTTCATTAGGTATAAAAGAACTAGTAGTAAGAAATGGAGAAGGAGAAGTTATAACGTATCAAATTTTACCAAAAGAACCAATAAAATACAAAAGGAAACTTCTTAGAATAACAAAGGCATCGTTAGAACACGTTGGATGGTTGAGCGCTGCAAGTTTCCAACAGACACCTCAGGTTCTTACAGAAGCTGCGGTAGAAGGCGCAAAAGATATGTTACTTGGCTTGAAAGAAAACGTCATAGTTGGGCAATTGATACCTGCTGGTACTGGACTAGATATGTTTGCAAATATTCAAATAGAGGAAACGCCGAGACTTGCGCAAGAAGAAAAGGAAAAGATGGCATGAAAATAGGCCCCGAGCGGGGCCTATTTTTTTTAAGTTTCAAATGATTAGCAAAACGAAATATATGTTATAATAATTGATGTAAAAAAGAAACGGAGGTGGATGTATGATTCTTTTAAAAGGTGGAAATATTATTCCAATTAATGGAAAACCATTTGTTGGTGATATTTTAATGGCGGATGGAAAAATTAAGAAAATTTCTGAAAATATTACTGAACCAAATGCTGAAGTAATTGATGTATCAGGTAAATATGTTCTTCCGGGTTTTATAGATGCACATTCACATATTGGGGTTTTTGAAGAAGGTGTTGGAGAATTTTATTATCAGGATGGTAACGAATATTCTGATCCCGTGACTCCACACGTGCGAGCAATAGATGCCTTTTATCCAGGGGATGCAGCAATAAACAGGGCACTATCTGGTGGAGTTACAACAGTAATGGTAGTACCAGGTAGTGCAAATCCAATAGGTGGACAAGGTGTAATATTGAAGTTTAAATCTAATATTGTTGATGAAATGATTATAAAGCAACCAGCAGGATTAAAAATGGCTTTTGGTGAAAATCCCAAAAGAGTTTATGGTTCAAAGGGAAAAATGCCAACTACAAGATTGGGAGTAGCTGGCATTATTAGGGAATATTTTACAAAAGCTAAAGATTATATGAGAAGACGTGAATTGGATCCTAAAACACCAATTGACTTTAGTCTTGAAGTTGGTGCGATGGTTTTGAGAAAAGAAATTCCTGCTCGATGTCATGCTCACAGAGCAGACGATATAGTTACTGCTATTAGAATAGCCGAAGAATTTGACTTCGATCTCGTTATTGAACATGCTACTGAAGCATATAAGATAGCAGATTATATAAAAAGTAAAAATATTCCTCTTGTCTTAGGTCCACTATTTGGTTTTAGAACCAAGCTTGAACTTACAAATATGACGTATGAAGCAATAAAGAAAATTAACGAGAAAGAAATACTTGCTGCTTTAATGTGTGATCATCCTGTTATTCATCTAGAACATGCAAATATTCAAGCCGCAACTGCTTTGAGATATGGTGCAAAAGAAGAAGATCTTCTCAAAATGCTTACAATCAATCCAGCAAAAATCTTAAATATCGATGATAGAGTTGGAACGATAGAAGAAGGGAAAGATGCTGATATAGTTGTATGGAACACACATCCATTTGATTTTAGAGCTAAAGCAGAGAAAGTGTTTATAGAAGGTCAATTAGTTTTTGAAGAATAAATATGAATCCGGGATAGTTAGAAAAGGGCATGGGCTTCCATGCCCTTTTTTATATTTAAAAAGGCAAATAAAATATGAAATTAAAATAAATAATAATTGTATATGTGATAAATTTTTGTTATTTATGTTATAATATGTGATGAAAGGAGGGGGGATTATGAAAAAAGTAAAGTATATTTTGTTTGGGATTGTTGTTGTGGCTTTCTTTGTCGCAGGATGTGTTGGAACAGAACCAATAAATCTTGGGCCATCCGAGATTGATGATACTGGAAATTTGGATCCAGACACACCGGCTTATTTTGCTGACATAGTATCAGATGAAGATTTTATTGCGATATTGGACGAATTATTTTTAGGAGGGACTCTTTCTACTTCTTTTGATATTTCTACATTGGAAAATGGTTCATTAGCAAAAAGTCTCGATAACGTAGTTAACAACTTTAGTTCAATACAAGAACCAAAGTTAGATGTCACTCCTTATTCAACCAGTATGAACGATTATGATCGAATGATTCACTTTATTAATCTTATTGCAAGCAAAGAAAATTTAATTAACAAGATGAAGCAATTTAGAACAGGAGTTAACAATTTATTGCAGTATGAACAAAGATACGATTATGTTGTAGAAATAACTGGGACTGCAAAAACTAAGGTTGAGAATGTTTTAAGACATTTTAAAGGTTTAGACCCCGAATATACTGTGGATCATTTGTACGGAGACTTTAGAGATATTATGATACTAAACTTATTTATTGAACCATTTATATTTATCCATGATAATCAACAAAAATTAATTACTATGATTGAAAATGCTTCAAGAACAGAAGAAATGGGACCGTCAAATTTTTTGCGACAAGAGTTTATTACTGAAGTAAGCTCTTTTACAGGAGCGTATCCTGAGGTAGATTTTGCTAGTCCAACATATTTAGATGGGCTGAAAACATTCTTATATAATGTCTCAGCTATTTCTCCAGACGTGAATTATTTAGATTTATTCGATATTTTTGTTAATGAAGCTTTCGTCTATACGTGGGTGAATGACTTTATTCATCTTTCCGATTTATTGTTAAAAACAATAGTTGAAATAAACAATTATGAGGTTTCTAAAACTAACGAGTATGGTTTTAGGAACGATGGAAAGATTACACTTTGGACATTTGGGAACGATCCAGGAGTAGATTATATGGCTTTAACTCTTGAATGGTATGATGAACCTTTAGGACCATTACCTGATGGTATGACAGGAACGTTAAACAATCAACCCATTGATGATACAATGCAAGTTATTGATGTTTTGCAAACTCTAGATACAGTTCTTCCAAATGGAGAATTAAATCTAACTTTGTCTTATTCAACTCCTATTGATCTTGAACACTCTATTAATGTTGATTTTTCATTAGTGGTTGATTTTCAAAAGTTAAACGTTCCTGAAATTGATTTGAAAGATTGTAATTTGAAAGTAAATAGTGAATTGTTTGAAATGCTAAATGTTGCTTCTATAACGGAATTTTCTACAGCATTGTATAGAATAGCAAATGATATTTATGATCCAAGTGATGTTGTGACAGTTCTTTATTACTTTAACTTCATTACTTCAAATCTAGAATTTGTGTCATTTAACTTTGATGAAGCCAGTACTACGACAACTATAGTATTTGAATACAATTTAGAAAATGGAGCAGTTGTAGCAACTTTGACTTTGACTTTTGAAGGGTTTACTTTACCTCAACTTATTAATCCTCTGTCATTTTCACAAGATGCAATAAGTAACCTTGAGTATTTAGGAAGATTGTTTTTGAAGAAAATAGAAGTGTTTTAGTTAAAAAAAATAAGGAGCCGCATGGCTCCTTATTTTTATTTTGAAACAATTATTTTGTATAATTCTTCATAACTTGTTGCCTTCTTACAATCTACATTGTATTTGTTCTTGGGATCGTATAAAATAAAGTCAATATTTGCTCTTTTGGCTCCTTCGTAATCGGTTTCTATTTTGTCACCAATATATAAAGATTCAGATAATGGTATTTTTGTTATTTGTTCTGCGTAGAAAAAAATATCCGGTTCAGGCTTTGGTTTGCCAACTTTTTCAGAAGTTAAAACAAATTCAAAAAATCTATCTAATCGAGCTATTTTAGATCTATTTTGTTGTACAGAATCAACGCCATTTGTAATTGCAGCCATTCTGAACCCTAAAGACTTTAGAGAGTATAAAAATTCTTCTGCCCCATCGATAAAAATAGCAGCATTTGAAAGATGCTCTAAATATATTTCGGAAACTTTCTTGTAATCTTTCAGATTTATTCCGATGTTGTTAAAAAATTCTTTGAATCTTTCAACTACTATTGTTTCTTTTGGATATTTTCCTTCAGCAAATAACTTCCACCATTTTTCGTTTATAGTTTTATAAATTCCCAAAAATTCTTTTTGAAAATCAAGTTTAAAATATTCAAAAACTTTTTTCAACGCATATTCTTCTGATTTATCAAAATCTAGGATGGTGTTGTCTAAATCAAAATAGATCATTGTATATTTCATTTATTTCTCCTCCTTCATTTCATAAGTAGAAAACTCGAAAGGAAATTTTACAGGTTTTCCTTCTAAAGCAGATTTGTATATTGCAAGTACTATTTCTACCGCCTTTTTCCCATCTTCTCCTGATATATATGGTTTTCTATCTTCTTCTATTGCTTCGTAAAAGTCTTTGTATAACGGTACATGTCCAAAACCATATACCGTATCTGGATCAGGTAAATTCATAAAGGGATGTCCTTCTTCCCCTTCAAATTTCCACTCTTCTATTCTGTTTACCGCAAGTCCTCCTATTATTACTGTCCCTTTCTCTCCAAATATCCCTAGCTTTTCATGTAAGTTCCTCGGATATATCGAAGTCGTCCCTTCTATTATCCCCACTTTTCCATCTTTGAACTTTATTATTGCTCCTCCAAAATCTTCTGCTTCTATATATGGATGATTAAAATTTTTAATTATTCCATATACTTCCTCTATCTTCCCTCCTAACATCCACTGCAGTAAATCTATATTGTGTGTGCATTGATTCATTAATGCTCCTCCATCTTCTTCCCATGTCCCTCTCCAACTTGCTTGTTTGTAATACTCCTCATTCCTGTTCCACCTTATTGTTGCAACTCCATAGTGTATCTTTCCAAATGCCCCTTCTTCTACTTTTTTCCTCAATTCTTGTATTGGGGGATTAAATCTGTTTTGAAAGCAAACCTCCAATTTTAAGTTCTTTTCTTTTGAAAGTTTTATCATTTCATTTGCATGTTTTGTGGATAGTGCCATTGGCTTTTCTACAAGTACATGTTTGTTATTTGTTAATGCTTCCATCGTTATTTCATAGTGTTTTCCACTCTCTGTTGCTATTGCTATTGCGTCTATATCTTCTCTCTTTAAGATTTTTCTATAGTCTTTTTCAACCTCTGGTTTCTTACCTATCCTCTTTTCTATTATCTCTGAACATTTGTTTGCTCTTTCTACGTTTATGTCACACAATGCTACTGTTTCAATTTTATCCGAGTTTTGCAAGAGTGCTTCTATATGTTTTCTTGTCCCTATCCTTCCACATCCTATTAGTGCTATCCTTAGCATTTTATTCCTCCTATCCTAAAATGACATCAAGGGCTGACATTATGAAAAATCCTATAATTAGAAAGTAAGTAGAAAGGCGTTCATTTCCTCTTAAGTGTGTTTCTGGAATAACTTCATCGCTTATAACAAATATCATTGCACCAGCAGCAAAAGCCATCATATATGGTAAAAGTGCTTGTGAAATAGAAACTATTCCAGCACCAAAAATTCCTCCAACAATTTCTACAACTCCAGTAAGAAACGCGATAAAAAATGAGGTTTTAATACTGTACCCAGCATTTATCAAAGCAGCCGTAACTGCAGCTCCCTCAGGAATATTTTGTGCACCTATGGCAAAAGCAATGCTAAAGGCCTGATCGGAAAAAGCACTCACACCAACAGCCATTCCTTCAGGTAAGTTGTGAATCGTAATAGCTATAACGAATAGCCATATTTTTTTAAGTTTTACAAGTTCAAGGCCCTCATGTCCTTTGAGAAAATGTTCATGTGGAGAATATTTATCCATTATATCTACTAATATTGCCCCAAGAAAAAATCCTATTAAAAATCTAAACAATCCGCCCATTTCAATTGAGGGGGCAACTAGACTAAAAGCACTAGCTGCAAGCATTATTCCAGCCGCCATGCCAAGCAATGCATCGATGAATTTTTCATTTACTCCTTTTTTGAAAAATAAAAAAGGAATAGCACCTAATGATGTAGCCATACCTGCAACACTACTTAATAATACACCCTTTAAGAATATATTCATTTTATCACATCCGTGTAAAGATGTTTTTGCCTGTTTAGAAAATATGCGTGAGATTTACCTTCTTCTTTAAACCTATAAAAATCAATAGTTGAAACATCTATATCATAATAAATTATTTCCTCTTTTTTTCTTGCACGAGCAAGAATAGTACCATCAGGACCAACTATTCTTGAATTTCCAAGATATTCCATGACTCCTTTCCCTGTTGTGGATGATGAAACAAGAAAAGAACCATTCTCTATTGCTCGTGCTCTTGTTGCTATATCATAGATGTGTTTTCTTTCCTTGCCAAAAGCAAAAGGTGCCAAAAAAACTTGTGCGCCATTTATAGCTAATATCCGTGCGATTTCTGGAAAACCAACTTCATAGCAGATAAAAATTCCAAAATACACACCATTGAATTTGTAAACGAGAAATCTTTCACCAGGTTCAAAAATTTCTTTTTCTTTTCTAAATAAATGAGTTTTATCGTAAAATAAGATATCCTTTTTCTTTTTTATAACAAAAACGGAATTTCTCAATTTTCCAAGAACAACACGTGGGGTTCCTCCAACAATAGCCATATTGAACTTTCTTGAGAGTTTCAGTAATTCAGATTTTATTTCTTTAAAGAAATCAACACCTTTTTTTAAAATTTCAAAATCATAGGTATACCCGGATAAAGACAATTCAGGAAAAAGTATTGTCATTGCTCCATTTTTTCCTGCTTCGTTAATAAATTCAATATATTTATTAAAATTGTACTCAAACTTTCCAGGTATAGGGTTAAATTGGCTTGATGCTATTAACACTTGCGACCCTCCTCGCAAGTTCTTCTTGTTTTAACCAATAACCATCAAGATATCCTTTGGCAGTTAGTAACCCAAGAAATTTGTAATGCTTTTGAGTTAACTTTCCAGGTCCAACGTTTGATAAAGGTGTTCCAGGCAATGGCATGAAAGTATGTGCATGTACTTTGGCATTATATTTTTCAACAATTTTCTCGATAAATTCAAATGTTTTTTCTATCTCTTCATCTGTTTCAAAAGGAAATCCGAATATAAAATCAACTTTTGGAATAAAACCGTGTTTATTTAAAAGATAAAGAGCATTTTCAATTTGTTCTAAAGTGTGGCCACGTTTAATTTTTTTTAATATTCTGTCACTACCACTTTGTGCACCAATTACAATGTATTTGTTGTTGACGTATTTTTTAATAACAGAAAGAGTTTCATCGGTTATGCTTTCAGGTCTGACATCTGAAGGAAAAGTACCAAAGTAAATTTCTTCTACTCCTATTTTTTTCAAGTTATATAATAATTCTTCTATGGCTTCTGGGTTAGGGGTTATCCCATTTTTGCTTCCATAACCAAATGAGTTTGGAGAAATAAATCTGGCAATTTTCCTTCCGTTTTTCACTCCAATCCTAGAATATTCAATAATCTGTTCAATGGGTCTATGTCTTGTAATTTTTCCGGCAAGTCTTGGAGTCTGACAATATCCACATGAGAAGGGACATCCTCTAGAAATTTCTATAGGCATATATAAATTTTTTTCAGGGCAAAATGGTGGAAACTTCGCTAAATCTACTCTATCAGATGTACCATCGTAGATTCTGTTTTTAGGATATTTGCCATTGATGAATTTTCTTATATTTTCTTCTCCGTCACCAGTAAATACATAATCAAATCCTAAGTCTAAGACTTGGTGGGGTAAGGCTGTAACGTGTGGCCCTCCGGCAATTAACGTGTATCCTTTTTCTTTTAGAATTTTGACTTCTTTTTTTACCGTTTCAAAATCAAAGCTCATAAAAGAAAAGAGAACGACAGTTCCCTTTGTATTATGAATAAGAATATCATCTAAACTTCTTGCATCAATCAATTCTATATTTTTTGTGTAAGAATAAATTGAGGCAACAAGTGCCGTAATACTATATCTATTTGTCGGAGTATATCTAAAAATTATTTTTTTTATTTCCACAACGCCTCATCGACCTCTTCAAGTGTTTTTGAAGAAACTAAAATATGGCCACTGTCCATGATGAGAATAGTTTTAGCTTCTTCTCCATATGTTATGTTAACTATTTTTTCACCAATTTTGTTTAATCCTCTAATCTTTCGCGCAATTGAGGAAGAAATTGGAAGAATCGCAATAATTCTTGATTTTGGGATAAAGATATTTGGTGTAAGCTTTATAACTTGTTTCATGTTTTTGCCTCCTATATATTAAATCTTATAGTTATAATATCTCCATCTTCAATTACATGCTCTTTTCCAACTAATTTCATCAATCCTTTTTCCTTTACTTCTTTTTCACTTCCAAGAGAGACCAAATCATCGTATTTAATGATTTCTGCTTTTATAAATCCTCTAGCTAGATCTGAATGGATAGTTCCAGCGGCTTCTACAGCAGTACTTCCTTTTTTAAGTGTCCATGCACGTACTTCATCTTTACCAACAGTAAAGAATGAAATAAGCCCAAGTTGGCTATACATGGTTTTTGAAAGTCTTTCAATACCAGATTCGGTAATACCAAGATCTTTCAAGAATTCTTCTCTCTCATTTTCAGGAAGTTCCTGTATTTCTTTTTCCATTAATCCGCAAAGTTCGATATATGCGAAGTTATATTCATTTACAACTTTTAATATTTCATCTTTGCTTTCATAATTTTTGTTTTCAAATTGTGTTTCATCAAGATTGACGGTAATAACTATAGGCTTTAATGTTACAAGGGAATAGCTTGAGACAAGTTTAATTTGATCTTCTGTAAATTCGTCTCTATGAAGTGACAAAAAGTCCTCATTTTCAAGTATATCTCTCATATGTAAAAGTACTTTTAATTCATTTTCTTCTCTATGTTCCAACTTTCTCTTTGCATTTTCAAGTTTTTCAATTCTGCTTGATACAATCTCCAAATCTCTGAATATAAACTCGTCTAAAGTCATTCTTAATTGTTTGAAAGCTGTTTCACCGTTTTCGGGAAATGGCACACTTTCATTTTTAAAGGCCCGTAAAACAAGAAGTAAAGCATCTGTATTTTGAACCATATTAAATACATGTGCTCTGCTTTTTTTGTCGTTAGGATTCAAAGAAGGTGTGTCAAAAAATTCAAGAGTTGCATAAGTAGTTTTTTTAGGGTTATACATATCCGAGAGGATTTTTACTCTTTTATCATAAACTTTTGCTATTCCTTTTTGATATGTGGTTGAATATGGATCAACTTCTAAACCAGTTAAAAGAGAAAATATAGTAGTCTTTCCTACTTGAGGTAGACCAACAATTCCAACTTTCAAAATTCCGCCCCCTTAAAAACTTTTTTTAATGTAAATACTCTTTCTTTTAAACGATTCTTTGTAATTAAAGTTTCAAAGAATGAGGAGTTTCTTTCTGCTCTGGCAATTGCAATTAACTTATTATCGCACATTATCATTACATCATCGTTTTTTTTGAAATCATCTTTTATCTCTTTTATAAACTCAAGAGTTGGTTGTATTCCATTAAAAATTTTTTCAACGTAATCTTTATAAATATTTACCTTCGGCAATTTCAAAACCTGTTCGACAGGTATAATTTGTTCTTTAATTTTACCCCCAGAATTTTCAAAAGGATTTAATGAATCTTCAACTCTAAAATCACCTACTCTTGTTCGTATAAGTTCTACAGTAGTTGCACCGCAAGAGAGTTTATATCCTATATCCATACATAAGCTTCTAATATAAGTACCAGGTGAAACTTCTACTTCAAAAGAAAAATAAGGTTTTTCTATCGTTATATTTTTTATTTCAAATATTTCTACTTCTTTGGGTGGTAGTGATATTATTTTTCCTTTTCTTGCAAGTTCATATAGTTTTTTTCCTTTGTATTTTTTGGCAGAATATGCAGGTGGAACTTGCAAATATTTCCCTTTAAATGAGTTGATAACACTTTCGATTTCTTTTTCATTTTTTCTACATTCTCTTTCTTCTTGAACTTCACCAGTTATATCGTATGTTTCGGTAATGACCCCTAAAATTGCTTTAACAAAGTATCTTTTTTTTAAATTCTTAAAATATTCAAGCAATCGTGTACTAGGACCAACACCAACAATTAAAACCCCCTCAGCAAAGGGGTCTAACGTTCCTGCGTGTCCAACTTTCCTAATATTTAATTTTCTTCTTAATTCGTCAATAACATCATGTGAAGTCATTCCTTTTGGCTTAAATATGTTAAGAATTCCATTCATATCAGTAATTTTCAAGGAATTTTATATCATTCCTGATAAAGTCTCTAATATCTTTTATTCCATATTTAACCATTGCAACTCTTTCAAGTCCTAAACCAAATGCAAATCCAGACCACTTTGTAGGATCGTAACCTACGTTTTTAAAAACGTTAGGATCGACCATCCCTGCACCTAATATTTCAAGCCATGTGTCACCGAACCATACATCGATTTCATAACTTGGTTCGGTAAAAGGAAAAAAGCTTGGTCTCAATCGTACTTTGGAATTTTCGCCGAAAATTCTTTTTGCCATTTCTTCAAGAGTAAATTTTAAATGTTTGATTGTAACGTTTTGATCTATGTATAAAACTTCCATTTGAGTGAACATAGGTAGATGAGTAGAATCATAATCCCGTCTATAGACTCTTCCTGGTGAAACGATAGCTAATGGTGGTTTTCTTTTGAGCATGGTTCTAACTTGAACAGGTGATGTATGAGTTCTTAAAAGCTTTTCTTCAGTAAAATAAAAAGAATCTTGAACATCCCTTGCTGGATGCCAATCTGGAGTGTTAAGTGCATCAAAGTTATGCCAAGTGTCTTCAACTTCTGGACCTTCAACTACTTCAAATCCCATAGAGATGAATATATCTTCTAGTTCTTTTTGTACTTGTGAAAGGATATGGAGGTGTCCTATATCTTTCCTTGCCCCTGGAAGACTAATATCAACTGCTAGTTTTTCATACTTTTGCATTTTTTCAAGTGCTGAGATTTCTTGGAATTTGTCGTTTATTTTTGCCTGTATAGTGTTTTTTGCATCATTTACTAAAGCTCCAAATTTTGGTCTTTCTTCCTGTGGAAGTTCTTTTAATTTTTTCATTAAAGAGGTAACTAATCCTTTTTTTCCGAGATATTTTACTCGTATATTATTAAGAGTTGTAGAGTTTTTGGCAAGATTTATTTCCTCAATTGCTTCATCGACAAGTTTTTGTATTTCTTTCATTTGTACACCTCCAAAATTAACCTTTATGAAACGAAACTCAATATCAATTATAACATATATATGATATTATATGAATAACTTGGAGGTGATACAATGAATGCAATTGAACTTAGACACATACTTCATCAAAATCCTGAAATTTCATTTCATGAATTCGAAACACAAAAAATCTTAATCGAAGCGTTAAAGTCTCTAAATGATGAAAGATTAAAAGTATATAAAATAGCCGGAACAGGTGTATTAGCAATTTATGAAGTGATGAAAAATAACCCATTTATTTTATATAGAGCAGATATGGACGCTCTTCCAATAAAAGAAGAAACGGATTGGAAATATGCAGCAAAGAATGGTAATATGCATGCATGTGGTCACGATGTGCACATGTCAATTGCATATGACCTTATACAGAAAATTTTATCAAGTAATTTAAATGAAAATTTCATATTTATATTTCAACCTGGCGAAGAAACAGGAGCGGGTGCATCGTATGTATTAGAAGAAATTGAAGAATTACCTATAAAATATGCTTTTGCGTTACATGTTACTGATGAATATGATTTTAAAACAGTTGCTACAACTCCGGGAATTCTCTTTGCGGCAGCAACTGAGATTGATTTAACTTTTACAGGTAAATCAGCACATATAGCTTTTTACGAACAAGGAATAGATTCAATAAAAATTACAATGCAATTTTTAAATGAGTTTTATAAAAGAAAATTCAAGGATACATTAGTTGGATTTGGCAAAATAGAGGGTGGAAATGCTAGGAATATAGTTTCAAAAGAAACTACTATTTTTGGGAGTATTAGGACACCTTCGTTGGAGCATACCGAAGAAATTATAGATGAAATATCAAAAATTGCTCACGAAATTTCTAATAAACATCTTGGAGGTTATTTGTTAACAAAAGGAAGTATTTACCCGCAAGTTGAAGTTAATGAAAAGTTATATAATAGTTTTAAAGATTTTGTAAGCCGAAACGAAGAGATGAGGTTTATAAATTGTGGAATGAAGTATACCGGAGAGGATTTTGGATATTTCTCACTTCGTTATCCTTCACTAATGTTTTGGGCTGGAACTTTAAAAGGTGAAAGAGTGGGACTTCATAATTCAAAATTTTTGCCTGATGATGATGTTATTGAATTTTATTCTTCGTTTGTCTACAGCTTTTTGAAGGAGTTGATAGAAAGTGAAAGAGAAGTTTGAAAACATTGCAGATATTTATGGTACACCTGTTTATGTATATTTTGAGGATATATTGTTAAAGAGAGCAAAAAAGGTAAAAGAAGTTTTTGAAGATTTGAATTTCCTTCCTACGGTAGCTGTTAAAGCAAATAATAACCCGGCACTTTTAAAAATACTAGAGGAGATGGGTTTTGGAGCAGATATATTGGGTGAGGGAGAGTTATTAGCCTGTACTTTGGCAGGTATATCACCCGATAAAATTGTTTGGAATGGAAATGGAAAGACATTTGAGCAAAAAGAATACATGATAAAGAACAAAGTTAAGTATGTCAATGTTGATTCTTTTGAAGAGTTTAATTATCTATGGAAAGAAGAAAATAACATAGAATTATTTTTAAGGGTTAATCCTGATATCGATGCTAAAACTCATCCATATATTTCTACAGGTTTGAAAAAACACAAATTTGGAATGAGTTTTACCCAAGCAGAAGATCTTTTAAAAAAATACAGCGAAAGAATTTCTGGGTTCCATTTACATATAGGTTCCCAAATAACGGAAGTTTTACCTTTTAAAGAAGCATTAGAAAAAACCTATGAATTAGCTAAAAAATACAATATAAGAAAGATTAATATTGGTGGAGGTTGGGGAATAAAATATAAATCAGAAAATGAGCTTGATCTAAATATACTAAGAAAAGAACTCTTACCGACCTTAAAAAATTTTGATTTAATTATTAATGAAATAGGTAGGTTTATATTTGCACCGGCTGGTTTTTTGTTAACTAAAGTTGTAATGGTAAAAAAAACTGAAACAAAAACTTTTGTAGTAACGGAAAGTGGTATGAATCATTTAATCAGACCGGCATTGTATGGTGCATATCATGAGATTGAAGTATTAGATAAATCAGGCCCAGTAGAAAAAGTTGATGTTGTTGGTCCACTTTGTGAATCTGGCGATTTTTTAGCTAAGGATATTGAACTTAATTTGCCTAAAATAGGCGATTTAATAGTTGTAAAAAACGCAGGTGCATATGGGTTTTCTATGGCTAATAATTACAATGGTACTACCCAACCTGCAGAGGTTTTAGTAAAGAAGGATGGAAGTTTGAAATTAATAAGAAAAAAACAAAAAGTTGAAGAACTCTTTAGTTCTTGTATTATTTAGCTGATTTAGTAAAGAATTGCAGATATATTATGGGGTGATGTTCCTAAACCTATAAAAGGTTTAATTTCACCTTTTAAGTTGCCTATAATACCAGCTTGTAGATACATAATATTTGATTTTGGATGTCCAATATATGAGTATAAAATAAAATTATTGCTTGATTTACTAACATTATTGAAGTTATAATGCCCGATGTAACCTATACCTATTCCTGACTGTTTGTAAAATGAAAATATGTTGTTTATTGAGACTCCATAAATATTAAGACCTTCAAAGTCAAAGCTTACGTTACCATACAAATAGCTCTGTTGAGAAATGAAATTTAAAACTCCTATATAGAAAGATGGAGAGAGATTTGTTGTAGTACCGTCATATGCAAAGTTATTAATTTCTCCTATTCCAAATGAGAAGTTTTCACTAGAATAATTTAAAGCTACCGATAGTTTTCCATCTAATTTCAATACAGTATTGTTTAATAAATAATTCGTTAAACCATTTATTTGAAGGTTTATTCTTTTATTGAAACCGATGTTTGAATTTAAAATCTCAATTGAAAAAGATGTAACGCCTACGTGAATGGAATTTTTAAAATCTGAAAGGTTAATACTTATTATGTTGTTTTTGTTTAAATTTTGAGTAATTATACCGTATCCAAAACCAAAAGAATTGTAGTTTGATTCAATATATTCGTTATTATAAGGTTCATATGTACTGAAGTTGGAGATATATGGAGCAATAAAGAAATCATTATTTGTGTTTGTGAAATCAAACAAAGCACCAGCAATCCAACCAGAAATTCCAAGGTCATATGGAGAAATTGGAAGAAAATAGTTTGTAAAGAAAAACGGAGCAAAAACAGAGGGGATTAAAGCATATTTATATTCGTCAAACTGAGAAAGTGATTTATACTTATAATTGTGCGTTTTAGGTATTTCTAATATTTTATTTTCAACTGTTTCGTGGTTAGTTTGCGTTTTATATACTCCCATTCCGGGCTTGTTTTGTAAGTATGTGACAAAAAATAGTTCCCCATCTATTGAAGCATCAATTATATTTAAATTATTTGAAATTTTAATGAAGGGTGTTCCAACTTTTACAAATTCCATTTTTCCGTTGATTTTTGATACCAGATAAACGTCTTTATCCTTTTTTTTCAAAAAAGCTCCTTTTAAGGAAAAATTATCAATTAAGTTAGCTTTTCCATTTTCAAACTTCCAGAGGGAATTTCCAACAAGATAGTATAACTTTTCGCCAGTAAAGGCTAGATTTCTAATGAAACCATTTACACGAAAGTCTTTATCAAGCCCCTTTATTATAGATATATCTTCCATATCATTATATAGAGAATACACCAATTTTCCATTGTATACATCAAATGCACTAATTTTACCAGAAGCCAATTTCTTATTCTGAGTAACATTCCATATCTCCATATTGTTGTCTCCATATTTCAAAATGTAAATGTTGTTTTTTTCTACTTTAAAATCATTTGCTGATAAATAAATTCTCTTTTTTATTACTCCATTTTTTGAAATAATTGTAAGTTTGTTAATTGGATGGTTAAAATAGCCTGAAACTGCTCCGAAAGAAGAAGATAAAATGTACAATTCGTTATTTATTGTTTCGATCTTGTATATTCTTTCATTCACCCCTTTGTAAACCAATTTTCCAGGGGTTTTAGTATCTTTCAAAGAATCAAGCCATTCTTCAATTGATTTTTTATATGAAATTCCAAATATACTTTTAAATGGATTTTGAATTAAATAAAGGAGTCTGAATGAAGAAATATAGGGGAACGAAAAATTTAGCATTAATTCTGGCCAACTATATGACCAATTCATGGAATTTTCAATATAGGTCCGTACCTTTTGCACTCCATATTTGTCAATTAGATATTTTAGAAAACCACCGTTTGCATTATAGTTTACTAAACCGTATCTAAAATCATTCATTAAACTATCATTAGGTAAAGTTTTGTCAAAAGTTTTGAATAACTCATCTGAAATATTTGGATTATTCAAACGTCCTGAATTTTCTGAATGAGAAGATTCACTAAATACCGTAAAAGCTTCATAAGAGAATTTTCCAAAATTTGGTACATAAGGCATTTTTAGTTCTGCACATATTCTATTTAATCCTTTTAACTTTCTTAAGGTAACTAGATGAGTAAACTCGTGTATAAGGAGAAATGTATACCAATCATCTAACGGGAGGTAAGTATAATCAAGCCCTGTAGGATGCCAAGTATACAATTTAATTGTGTTGTTCTGTAAATAATTTGCATAACCATTAGTAATTACAGTATTGGGTTCAATAAATATGTTTATTTTCCCAGGATCAAAAGAAAATATGTCGATAACATACTTCCTTATTGATTCAAATTTATTCCCAATTTTAATAGCAAGTTTTTCATAACCTTTTGGATAATAAATTGTTGCATGTTCAAAAGAGATTGCATTTGAAATCCCTAAAGAAACTAAGATAAATAAAATTATTAAGCTATATAATTTTTTCATTTAATTTTCCTCCTATTTATGTTCTTTTATACAACCCGACTATTTTCCCTTCATCAACTACGAAATTTTTGAAAGCTTTTTCAAGAATATTTTTTGTTATTTTTCCGTCAAGTTCCAATTTTGTGTTAATAGCATAGACTTTGAAAAAATAATGGTGAATCTCATTATGTTTTGATGGACATGGGCCATAATAGCCTAACTTTCCAAAATCATTAAGTCCTTGTTTTGCATTGTTGGGAAGAACATTTATTTTTGGGAGTCCTTCTTTTACAATTATGTATGAATCTTTGACTGGAATATTCCAAATAATCCAGTGAACAAATGTTTTGAATGGAGCATCTGAATCGTCGCAAATTATAACCAAAGTTTTGGCTTTTTTTGGAATGTCTTGGATTATTATTTTTGGGTTTATATTTTCTCCATCACAGGTATATTTTTTTGGGATAAAATCATTATTGTCAAATTCAGTTGAAATTTTAATCATTATACTCGCCTCCTTATAATTATATAACATTGTAGTTTTAAAGTTCAAAAGATATGGATGTTTATACAATTTTGAAAGATTTTTGGGGTTTGGATATTAGAAGGAAGAATACCAAATATGGATAAATATTTATTGAACTTGAAGAAGATGAATACAACAAACTTTAAGAGCAAGTATTGGAGAAAAGCCAACACTTCTCTTTATAAAAAAAAGTGATCAGATTTATTAGAGTGTGGTAGGTTTTAAATTCGTAGTAGGGTAGTTAAATAAGTGAACTAAGTTAAGTTTAAAGTTTGCCAACGGGAGCTAAATATACAACGAATTCGTTTTGGCCATCCAGCCCAATTAGTTGATCCATTTTTTCTTGATCATAGGCTGCAACTGCACATGTTCCACATCCAATAGATTCAGTGGCAAGGTAGAGATTTTGACAAATGTGCCCTGCATCCAGAGCAATGGCTTTGTATGACTCTTGAGCATATTTCCATTCTGTTCTGTATGGAATTGCAGCCCAAACAAAAACAACGGAAGAATTTCCTATAAATTGTTGTCCAAGAGTTGCATCAATTATTTCTTTTGAGAAATCTCCTGTCTTTAGAAGGAGGAGTTTATGTTCTAGAGATAGAAATCTGTATATACCTTTTTCAAGACCTTCAACGTCAAATACAACTAAATAAGTTTCAAAAGGATGGCATGCTCCAGCAGAAGGGACGGTTTTAAATACAACTTCTTTTTCTTTAATGTATTTACTTACTCCCTGGGTGCTCCAGAGAAGAAACGAAAGTTCTTTCAGTGAAAGTGGAGAAGTTGAATACTTTCTTCTACTTCTTCTTTTTGAAATTAAGTCTATTAATCTAGCACTGCCTAAATCATTAAAATCATTGAACTTTGGTAGATCAATAACTGTGTCAAGTTTGTTATAAGGTTTTTCAACAGGAGGTTTTGGTAAACCTTTCTTCCTGTCCGTTTCTTTAATATTTCGCCAACTTGATTTTAAGAATTCTCTAGTTTTTTCCATATTAATCCCTCCAATACAAACTAATTATACCATTTTTATTATTTAAGATGAATGGTATAATATAATGTAAGAAAATATATATTTAAAGTAGGAGGTTTAGTATGAAAGTTTTTGTAACGTATAAAATACCCGACGAAGGCTTGAAAATTTTATCGCAAAAGTTTGAATTAGAAGTTCATGAAGAAGAAAGATTTTTGACAAAAGAAGAAATGCTTGAAAAGATAAAGGATGTAGATGCGGTAATTACTCAACTTCGTGATCCTGTAGATAAAGAATTTATAGATTCTGGCAAAAGATTGAAAATAATTGCCAATTATGCAGTAGGATATAACAATATTGATGTTGAATATGCAAAATCGAAGGGTATATTTGTAACTAATACTCCCGGAGTATTAACTGAAGCAACAGCTGATATAGCTTGGGCGCTTATTTTAGCAGTTGCCAGAAAAATAATACCCGCCGACAGATTTGTGCGTGAAGGAAAGTTTGAGGGGTGGAAACCAAAATTATTTTTAGGTTATGAAATATATGGAAAAACACTTGGAATTATTGGAATGGGGAGAATTGGTCAAGCTGTTGCAAGAAGAGCTTTAGGATTTGGGATGAAGGTAATTTATCATAACAGGAGAAGATTACCTGATGATATTGAAAAAAAGTATAAAGCTGATTATGTAGATTTGGACTATCTTTTAAAAGAATCAGATTTTATTTCGATTAATGTCCCCTTAACAAAAGAGACTCATCATTTATTAAATAAAGAGAAACTTCGTCTTTTAAAACCAACAGCTATTCTTGTAAATACGGCAAGAGGTCCTGTTGTAGATGAAAAAGCTTTGTATGAATTGCTAAAGGAAGGTAAAATAGCCGGTGCAGGATTCGATGTTTATGAAAATGAGCCCCAACTTACTCCTGGACTTGAGAAGCTTGATAATGTTGTGGTTTTACCACATATTGGTTCAGCTACGTGTGAAACAAGATCGAAAATGTCGGTAATAGTTGCAGAAAATGTAATCGATGCGCTTGAGGGTAAAAAGCCAAGAAATTTAGTATGGGATGATTGAATTGAAGGTAAAGATAGCAGTTGCTGGTGGTGTAACAGGAGGACATTTATACCCTGCCCTTTCTGTTTTGGAGTTTTTATCTGAAAAAGTTGATACAGAGGTTTTATATTTTACTGTAAAAGGAAAACTTGAAGAGAAAGTTTTGAGTGAAAGTAAATATAGAACGTATTCACTTAATGTACAAGGACTTATTAGACCAATTTATTCGTTTAAGAATATTCCAAGAGTGTTGAAAATATTCAACAACAAGAAAAGAGTGTTAAAAAAATTGAAAGAGTTTAATCCCGATATTGTTTTTGTTACAGGAGGTTATGTAAGTTATCCCGTGGGTCTTTCGGCGTATAAATTGAATATACCTCTTTATATACATGAACAGAATGTGATTCCTGGATTGTCAAATTTAAAACTATCAAAGTTTGCAGAAAAAATATTTGTTTCATTTGAAAGTTCCATAGATTATTTTCCAGAAGATGTAAAAGAAAAGATAATTGTTTCCGGTAATCCCGTAAGAATAAAAACAAAAGGGGAATTAAAATTTGAAACTCCTACAATTTTAATTGTTGGCGGAAGCGGTGGAAGTGAGTTTTTAAATGAATTAGCGTGTAAATTGGCTAATAAAATGAAGAATTATAATTTTATTTTATCGTCCGGGGGTAAGAAGGTAAAATGTAAAGAGAAAAATTTAAAAGTATTTCCATATATTGATAACATGTACGATTATTATAGAAGTATTTCTTGTGCTATAACTCGTGGAGGAGCAACAACAATATATGAACTTCTTTATTTTGAAGTTCCATCAATTGTAATTCCCTGGGAAGGTTCCACAGAATCGCACCAAATTGAAAATGCAAAACAAATAGTTAAAAGTAAATTAGGATATATGATTAAAGAAAAAGAAGTTAATTTGAACGACTTAGTTTCAAAGATAGAAATATTGGTACAAAGAGAAAGAAAAATTTTAAACAAGAAAAATCCTGCAAAAATCATTGTCGAAGAGATATTAAAAGAGGTGAAAAAGTGAAAATTCATTTTCTTGGTATAGGTGGAATTGGAATGAGTGCTCAAGCACTTCACGAACATTTCCGGGGTAACGAGGTGACAGGAACTGATCCATATATTTCCGAAAGAGTAAAATACCTTAAACATCAAGGCATAAAAGTGTTTCATAATCACAAACCAGAAAATATTGATGATACTGACCTGATAGTAAGAACACCAGCTGTTTCAGAAGATAATCCAGAAGTGAAGATTGCTAAAGAAAGAAAAATTCCTGTTATTACGAGACTTCAACATCATATACAAATAATGAAAGATTTTAAAAGATTGGGAGTTACCGGTACTGATGGTAAAACAACAACAACATCTATGTTAGCACATGTGTTATTAAAGTTGGGGATGAATCCAACGGTGTTTTTAGGTTCTACACATCCTGAACTAGAACATGGCAATTATAGAAAAGGTGGTAATTTATGTGTTTTTGAGATGGATGAAAGTCAACCAGGTTTTAGTGATTATGCACCAGAATATTTAATAGTTACAAATATACGAGGAGATCATATTGAAAATTTTAAAAATTATGAAGAATATATTGAGAATTTCAAAAGTTCATGTAGCAAAGCTAAGTTATGTATTTCTAATGCTGAAGAGAATATTTTAAGAAAAACAATAACATTTGGGATAGAGAAAGGTAATTACCATTTGATTTCAGTAGAGAAAAAAATGTATAATCAATTTATAAAAATATCAACTCCTTTTGGAAATAAAAGATTC
Source organism: Thermosipho atlanticus DSM 15807 (assembly GCF_900129985.1). Lineage (NCBI taxonomy): Bacteria > Thermotogati > Thermotogota > Thermotogae > Thermotogales > Fervidobacteriaceae > Thermosipho > Thermosipho atlanticus. The sequence goes on from NZ_FQXN01000004.1 coordinate 92,034, forward strand.
AAATTATCAGTTCCTGGAACTCACAATATTTTGAACGCTTTAGCAGTTATTGCGTTAACTTTTGAAATGGGATTAGATCAAGAGTCAGTCTTATCAGCATTTGGAGATTATGTGTTACCTGGAAGGCGGTTTCAAATCAGTTATGATGATGGTGAAATAATTATAATAGATGATTATTCACATACGCCGGTTGAAATTGAAAGTTTACTAAAAACTGCAAGGGAAGTCTTTAATGGAAAAGAAATCACTGTTATTTTTCAACCACACAGATATACTCGTTTGAAGAGAGAATGGAAAGATTTTGCAAAATCGTTGACAATTGCAGATAATATATTTATTACGGAAGTGTATGGAGCATTTGAAGAAAAGGATGGCATAAGTGCAAAAAATGTTGCAGAATTAATAGATAACGCTTTGTTTGTTGGTGATAAAGAAAATATTTTGAAATATCTTAAAGTGAAGCCAGGTGTTTATATTTTTGCTGGTGCAGGAGATATTATCAATGTTTCAAAAATTTTTAAAAATATGTTGGGAGGATTAAGAGTTTGAGTGTTAAACTCAAAAAAATATATTTAAAAGGATTTAAATCTTTTGCTTATCCAACAACTCTTCCAATATCGCCAGATATTACAGTGATAGTGGGCCCTAACGGGTCAGGTAAATCTAATATCGTTGAAGCGATACAATGGGCATTTGGAGAACATTCTTTGAAAGAATTAAGAGCTACTGATAAGAGTGATGTTATTTTTAAAGGTTCAGATAAGATTAGGCCAGCTAGAAGTGCTTATGTAGAGTTAACTTTCGATTTCGATGGTAAGGAAATTAAAATAGCCAGAGAACTAACAATTGAGGGTAATAGCACTTATTACATTAATGGTGATGTTGCAAGACTCAAGGATATAAAGCAACTTTTTAAATCTACAGGAATGTTTTCTATTGTAGGGCAGGGTAAAATTGAAAGAATTGTAACATCAAGTCCACAGGATATAAGGAAATTGATTGAAGATGCGGCTGGAACATCGGTTTATTTAGATAGAAAAAAAGAGGCATTAGGGAAATTGGCGGGAACCGAAGCGAATTTGGAGAGGTTGAAAGATATATTATATGAAATAGGCAAGAATAAGAGAAGTTTATATATAAAAGCAAAAAAAGCGGAAAAATATTTAGAATATGAAAAAGAGCTTGAACAATTAAAGGAAAAATATTATGGAGGAATTTTTTACCATGAAAGCAACCTTTTGAAAAAACTCGAAGAAGAACGTACAACCAAAAAGGAACATTTAAAAGAAAAAATTCAGAAACTTGCAAAGATTGAAAGCAGATGGTCTATATTAAGGGAAGAGTTTAATGAAATAAGTAAAGAAATGGAAAGTTTTACTGATTTGCTTGAAAGTCACAAACAGAGGCAAAATCAATTGTTAGAATTAAGGAATACTTTGATTAATAAATTAAACGAACTAAAGAGTAACTACGTGGAAAAGACTTCTAAAATTGATTCTTTAAAAGACGAAAAAGAAAGATTAGGGAAAAGAGAAGAAGAGATTTCTTTAATAATGGATTCGTTAAAAAAAGAAATACAGGATAAAGAAAGAATTTTAGCGAGCATTGAAGAAGAGAGAAATCTATTAACATCCAAATATTCTGAAAAAGAAATGGAGTTTTTAAAGAAAAAAGGGGAGTTTGATGAACTCGAAAAAAAGGCCAATAAATTGGAAAACGAAAGAAATAGTATATACGATTCTCAAAGAGATTTTCGAGAAAGATTGGATATGATCATTGAACAGTTGGAATCAAAAAAATCAAGATATCAGGAACTCGATGGAGAAATTTCAGAACTTTCTGAGAATGCAAATAAATACGATGAAAAAACAAAGAGATTATTAGAAGAATTGGAAAATACAAAAAATCAAATCCGGGATCTTACAAGTCAAAGAGAATATTTAAAAGAAGAATTTGAAAAGATTCTTCATAGAAAAAAGGAAATAATTTCTGAAATTTCGATTTTAGAAAAGCAGTTGAACGAATATCAAGGTTTTTCTCATGCTGTAAAAAAAGTATTTGAGATTAAAGAACAATTTGAGGGAATTATTGATGTTGTTGCAAATTTGATAGAAACACCGGAAAAATATGTGGAAGCAATAGAGGCACTACTTGGGGGAGCTTTACAACATATTGTAGTTGATACTGCCGATAATGCTAAAAAGATTTTGGAATTTGCAAAAGAGAAAAGAATTGGAAGAGTTACAGTTGTTCCACTTGATTTAATAAATAGAAATGTTAGGTCTGTTAAGCTTCCGGATGAAAAAGGTGTATATGGTTTTGCAAGAGAACTTGTTAGGATAAACAAAATTCGTGAAAGTAAAGAAAAATTACTTGAATATTTGTTTGGCAACGATATAGTAGTTGAAAACATTGATATTGCAATAAAGATAAAGAAAAAAAGCAAGGTCGGAAGAATAGCAACACTTGAAGGCGATATTGTTAGTAATCAAGGATCGATGACTGGAGGAAAATATGAAAATACTCATTCATTTTTAGCTAGAAAAAATCTTATCGAAAAGCTTAAAGAAGAACACAAAGATATAGAAAAAGTTGAAAAGGAAATACAAGAAAAGATAAAGGGTTTGAAAGCAGAAATCGACGAATTAAGAGATTACGCAGATACTATAAATTCTGAATTGATGGAATATACAAGCAAGAGTAATTCAGCTAAAAGAATGTTACAGGAACTTTTGAAAACTCATTCAGAACTTTCTAAAGAAGTAGAAAACTTCGAGAAATTAAAAAGGGAATATGAACTCAGAATTAGAGGTATTGAGGAAAGAAAAGAGTCATTGAACAAAGAGATAGTCGAAATTGGTGAACAAATGAAAAAATTGAAGAAAGAGCTAGAGAATTTTAACAAGGAAATTTTTGAAGACAGAGAAAAGCTAGATGAAATTAACGAGAAGTATGCAGATTATCAAACGGAAGTAAGAGGTTTATACGAAAGAAAGATTCAATATGAATCTGAAATTAAAAGAATTCATGAAAGAGAAAAGGAAATTGACAACAAAATTTCTGAGATGATGTTGGAAACAAAGAGGATAAAAGAAGAGATGAATAAATTTCAAGAATTGATCGATGAAAACGAAAAGGAGCTCCAAGCATTGAAAGCAGAAACTGATGAACTTTTTAGTAGTATTAATTATAAAAAAAGTGGTAAAGAAGGAAAAATTAAAGAGATGGAAAACTTGGAAAAAGAAATGGAAAGTTTGCGTGAAGAAACGGAAAAGATAAGGGAAGAATTACACAATTTAGAACTAAAAATTCAGGAAAAGAAACTTAAAATTGAAAATATTCCTGAAGAATATAGAAAAGAGGTAAAATTAGATGTAGACGAATTGGATGAATTAAGAAAAAAGATTGAAAATTTTGAAAATAAGATTAAATATATTGGTCCAGTGGATTTAGGTGCCCAGGAAGAATACGAAAGAGTATCAAAAGAATACGATGAACTTGAAACACAAAAAAAGGATCTTGAAGAAGCTAAGAAAAAATTGGTAGAATTAATTGAGAGGACGGATGAAGAAGCAAGACAAGTGTTTCTTAAAACGTTTAATATTGTCAATAATGCTTTTAAAAAATATGTTGAACAATTATTTTATGGTGGTACGGGAATTATAAAGATTATGGATAAAGATAATTTGCTTGAAAGTGGTATAGAAATTATTATTTCAAAGGGAAGAGGTAGATCACAGAAATTACAACTTCTTTCTGGTGGAGAAAAGGCGTTAGTGGGTTTAGCTTTATTAATGGCGTTACTTGAAGCTCAACCAAGTGCTTTCTATGTATTAGATGAAGCAGATGCTCCTCTTGATGAATACAATTCTGAACGTTTTAAAAGATTGTTGAAAAGTTCTGAAGCACAGTTTATTGTTGTTACTCATAATAAGATTGTTATGGAAGCTGCCGATATTATGCTAGGTGTTACTAAGAATAATGACGTATCTAATATAGTTCCTGTGAGATTGGAGGAAGTGATATGAGACATTTATTTTATTTACAACAGTTTTTTGAACGATTTCCGGCTCCTGCGTTTATAAAAGATAACAAATTAAGATATTTATGGATTAACAAAGAATGGGAGAAATTCTTTGGAATTAATGAACGAAGAGTGATTGGAAAAACCAACAAGAAATTGTTTGGTGAAGATGTTCATGAAGAAATTGATAAGAAGATCATTAAAAGCAAAAGAGCTGTTACTTATGAAACGGAACTTTTTGGTAAGTACCTTATAGTAAACAAAATTCCTATAAGACTTGGTGATGGTACATATGGAGTAGCTGGTTTTATAATCGATAATACTGATCGTTATTTATATGAGCTTTCGTTAAAGGGTGTTTTAACAGTAAATGAGATTATAAGGGAGCTGTTGATGGAGCATTTTGAAGATAAAGATAGCTTTATGATTGTTCTATTTGAACGATTACGTGATGAAAGCGAAATGGGAGATTATGCTCTTATCAAAGACGATGTAATTTTAAAATCATATATTCCTGAAAAAGTTTGTGAAAGAGCCAAAGCTAAGGAAGATTTAAAAGAATTTTCGGTTGATAATGAAAAGTGGATTGTTCTTCCAATTGAAAATTATAAATTGGTAATAAAGAGTCTTCCATATTATTTTAAATTAATAAAACAAATTTACCCGATAACTGTTCCAAAGATAGAGAATGTCTTAAAATCCATAGAAGAGACAATAAAAACTGAAAGGTATTATAAAACTCTCGAAAAAATGGTTAAAACAGTTACTTCTTGGAAGAAAAAAGATTTAAAGACATTCTTTAAAAAAGTTCTTGAGGACATTGTGGAAATTATTCCTGAAGCCGAAAAAGGTTCTGTATGGTTAATCGTAGGAGATGAATATAAATGTTTAGCGGAAAAAGGTTATCCAGGCGCTTCTTCATTGAGTTTTCCTAAACAAAAGACAGCGTATGGGACTGACATTTGCAATAAAATAAATAGAGGTGAGAAAGTTTTTGAAATTACCAATGCTAAAGAACTGGTAGAAAAGAGTGTATTAGCTCAAATATTATCTAGTTATGGTATGAATGATCCAAACTTTATTCCTCTAATTGGAGTGTTTAAGATAGGAAATAAGGTTGTTGGAAACATCTCGGTTGATAATTTTTCTAAAAAACATTTTTCAGAAGAGAGTAAGAAAATATTGGGTTATTTTGTAGATTTACTTACTGCCTTTTTGTCAGAACATTATGTAAATGATAATTTGTAACTCAAGAGGTGATAATTTGACTCTATACAAAGTTGTGGGGAGTTTTGTGCAGTTTCCTGGAATTTTTATTATGTTCTTTTTTGTAATTACAATATATTTGTATGTAAAAAGACGCCTCATGTGGCGCTTTTTTCTTTTAATTACACTGGTATTTTATTTGATTTCTTCCCCTTTTTTTGTGTACTTGTTGAGTAATTTTTTTTATGTTGAGGACACCAAAGTTTTCTCAAAAAAAGGAATAATAGTAATTTTGGGTGGAGGAACTGTCCAATATAACAATAATGTTGAAATAGGGCTTCACACATTAAAAAGAGTATTAAAAGGATATGAAGTGTATAAAACAACAAATTATCCTATTGTTGTAACTGGTGGGTATATAGTAAAAGGTATACCAGAAAGTGATATAATGAAAAAGATACTTCTTGAGTTAGGAGTACCTCAAAATAAAATTATAGTTGAAAACAAAGCACGAACAACTAAAGAAAATGCACTCTTTACAAAAGAAATTGTAGAGAATTATCAGGCTATTTATTTGGTAACATCTTATTTGCATATGAAAAGAAGTCTTATGCTTTTTGAAAGGATAGTAAAAAGAGAAGTGTTTCCAGTAGTGTGTGACTATCCAATAGATTTTAGAAATACATTTTTGGATTATCTCCCAAGTGGAGATGCTTTATATGTGTTTTCACAAATAACCCATGAAGCTATTGGAATTATAAAAGGAGGTTAGGTATGAAAAAAGGATTTGTGGCAATTTTTGTTTTATCAATTTTTTTGGTTTGTACATTTATTCTTGCAAGTATTTGGAAACTTTTATATGTAAGAATGGTAGGGAATCCATAGCGAGGAGGGGATTAAGTGTTTCCATTATATGATACAATTCCAAGTAGGAAAAGACCTTATATAACACACATAATAATTCTTGCTAATGTAATTGTTTTTTTCTACGAAATTATTTTGAATGAACCTCAACTCCAAGCATTCTTTTTTAACTACGGAATAGTCCCTCTTAGGTATACTTGGAGATTTACCTCGAAGTTAAAATATCAAATAATTTGGAAAGAAATTCAGCCTTTCATTGTGTCTAATCCAATTGTTCCTTTTATTTCTCATATGTTTGTACATGGGGGATGGTCGCATATTTTAGGTAATATGTGGTTTTTATGGATCTTTGGGGATAATGTTGAGGATAGAATGGGACATTTTAATTATTTATTATTTTATCTTTCAGGAGGATTATTTGCTTTAACATTTCATTGGCTGTTTAATTTTTACTCTCCATATCCATTGATTGGTGCTTCTGGCGCGATTTCTGCAGTAATGGGAGCTTATTTTATACAATTTTGGTATTCAAAAATTGTTACTTTAGTTATTTGGTTCATTCCATTTTTGGTTGAAATACCAGCTGTTGTATACTTGTTTTTTTGGTTTATGTTTCAGATATTAAATGGAACACTGGCGGATATAACTGGTTCTGGAGTAGCTTATTGGGCGCATGTTGGAGGATTTATCTATGGAATGATTGTTGGAGGAAGAATTAGGAGGTATTATCTATGAAAAAAGTTGTAATACTTACAACTGGTGGGACAATAGCAATGGTTAAGAAAGATGAGAGTGTTGTACCATATGAAAAGGGAAACATGTTAATAAGTGAAATTCCTGAATTATCAAAGTTAAAAGACATTAAAATAGAAGTTCGTGAATTTTCAAATATACCAAGTCCATATATGACTCCAAAAAACATGTGGGAGCTTTCTAAAACAATTGATAAAGTACTCGAAGATGAGGAAGTTTTGGGGGTTGTTGTAACCCATGGGACTGATACGTTGGAGGAAACCTCATATCTTTTAGATTTGACATTAAGAAGTGAAAAGCCTGTTGTTTGCACTGCTGCGATGAGAAATATAGGTGAACTTGGAACCGATGGGCCAAGAAATGTTTATTCATCAGTATTAACGGTTTTATCCCCACAATCATATGGGATGGGAGTTATGGTATGTCTTAATGATGAAATTCATGCAGCTAGAGAAGTAACAAAAACTTATACTAGCAATGTTGCAACATTCGATTCTCCAGGATATGGTCCACTTGGTATAGTTGATGAAGATTCTGTGATATTTTTTAGAAAGTCTTTGACCCGTGAAAAAATTCTTGTCGAGAAAATTGAGGAAAAAATAGCACTTATAAAAACTTTTACAGGGGATGATGGAAGTTTCTTAAAAATTGCAGTAAAATTAGGATATAAAGGAATAATTTTAGAAGGATTTGGGAGAGGGAATGTCCCTCCTTTGGTTGCCGATTCGGTAGAGGAAGTTATAAAAATGGGAGTACCAGTAGTGATCACTTCAAGATGTTTTAAGGGGAGAGTTTATCCAGTATATGGTTATAAGGGTGGAGGAGCAGATTTAAGAAAAAAAGGTGCAATATTGAGTGAGCATCCTATTGGACAAAAGGCAAAAATAAAACTAATGGTAGTAATGGGTAAAACCACAAAAATTGAAGAAATAAGGGAATATTTTGAACGTGATATTAAAAGGAGGCCCCTTGAACATGGTTAGATTTTTCAAAACTGAAGAGTCGCGAAGAACAGCAGCAATTTACGTTGGAATATATTTTCTAATATTAATGACAGTGTTTCTGCTATTCAAAACTGTGTTGAATATTTTTGTGTTTACCCTTATATCTGTATTGATAATAAATTTGATAGCTAAGTTTTTAAGAATTTTTAAGTTAAAATACAAAATTGCCCTAATATTATCTATGTTGATTTACTTTTTTATTATAATTTATGGTATGATATTAATAGTACCAGCTGCTACAGAGCAATTAGGCAATTTTATCAAAACTATAAATAAAGTTTTCGAAACAAAAGCTTGGGAAGGATATTTTCAAAATAACCCTAATTTGTCAGAAGGTGTAACTGCTTTGATGCAGTGGCTCCAACCTAAATTTAATGATTTAACAAATTATATTATTGATTATGTTGCAAAAGGAACTCCTACTTTTTTTATAACCGTTTTCTATACAGTTTTGCTAACCATTTATTTAGTGTTTTACTCCTCTTGGTTGGGAAAATCGGTTCTTAACTTGTTTCCAGTTTCAATTAGAAGTGATATAGAAACTTTTTTAAACAAATTATATTTAGCATTGTCAGGGTTTGTGGATGTAGTATTTATAAACGCCTTGATAACTGCTGTACTTTTTTATATTATATCTAACTTTTATTTTCCGAATATTGCAGTCATTTTGTCATTTTGGGCTGGCGTTACTAATCTAATACCAATTATTGGAGTAATTTTTGAATATATTCCTGTTTTCCTTTTTTCATTAACACTCGGTTTAAAAGGTTTTATTATTGTCAATTTGCTTGTTTTATCAATTCATTTAGGACTTTTTGTTGTCTTTGTGAATGTGATGAAGTTACATTTGAGTATAAATCCAGTTTTAATGATTATTTCAGTTATAATAGTAAGTCAAATTTTTGGAATGGTAGGTATATTTTTTGCTGTACCACTTTTAATATTTATTGCGGCGTATTGGGATGAATTTGTTAAACCCTCATTTGAAAAACATTAGGAGGTGAGTAATATGAAAAGACTATTCTTGATCTTACTTTTTTTGTTAGTTTTAGTTTTTGTATTGTGGTCGTGTGGTCTACAACTTCCAAATAGTGTAACTGTAAGTTACTCTAATCACTTTGAGTTTCCTTTGGCGATGTTGCATTTTACCCTTGACGATTTTATAAATCCTGTATTATTGTCATTGGAAAATGAAGGTTTTCAAGTAACAACTGGTGATCCAATAACTATTTCATTTGCAACAACTACTACATTTATTCCAGGGGATTATCTTCCAACAGGTATTCCAATAAGTGGAACTGAAACAATTCTTGATCAGGCCACTTTAATACAAGCTTCAACAATGCAAAATGGCAATGTTCTTCAAAACGTTGATTTTAATATGAGTTTTGAGGTGGGCTATTTTGCTTCAACTACTACTTTTGATTCAACACTTGTATTTTATATCAACAGTACACCAGTTGTCATAAGTGAGAATTCTACAGAATCTGAAAATTTGACAAAATATGTAAAAGAAGTTTTAAAATCTGGACAAGATTTAACAGTGCGGGCTGATATTGATATTGACGGAACTATACAGTCTTCCGATGAGCTAATGCTTGGCGTGAATTGGACTTTCTCATTAGAAGGTACAACTCTTGCTGATATAGTTTTTGATGCTAGTACAACTGATTTATCCGTATTAGAGAGTCTTACAGACTTTGTGGATAGTGCTACTATAGTCTTTGATGAATGGGATAACTCGTTAGGATTTGACACGGTATTTGATGTGGGGAATTTGAGTTTTTATTTCGGAACTACTCCGCCAATAGTAGGATTGTCAAAAGATGATCTAATAAGTATAGCCACGGATAATGTTCCGTATGTTATAAAAGTTCCGGCTAACAGTTACATAAAACTTAAATCCAATAGTTATTTGGATAGTGCTGTTTACATTTCTCTTGATTTAACAGTAGCAACTGAAGTTACGTTTTAAAGGGGGTGAATGAAATGAAGAAGATTATAATTTTGTTGACAATTTTTGCTATTTATATAACACTTTTTGCTGGCATTTTTGAACCTTTTGGAAGATTTGAAAATTTTGGACTTGTAAATCAAAACAAATTTAGATTTTTTGACATAGGATTTTATGGAGATTTAACATTGCAACAGTCATTGTTTTCAACTGAACACCTGTTAAATTTGATAAATGAGGGAAAAGTAGATTTGAATCAGTTACAACAGTTAGTTATTGGTGAAACGTTGAATGGTTCACTGTTTTCTACTATAAGAATTGGTAAGTTTTCTATTTCTCCCTTTGTTAATTTGAATTCATTTGGAGGATTGGAATTACCAGATGAAATTTTGAGTTTCATAAAAAATGATATAGAGATTAATAAAACATATTCTTCTTCGAGTACTTCGTTTATTTCATTGGATAGTTTTTTAAATGCCGGTGTGTCTTTCAATTTTAATGGTTTTTTTGTTTCACCAGAAGCTTTTGTTCCAATTACGTATGTATTCCCGGAAAATCAAGTGGTTAATTTTGAATATACATCTTCATCAACTCCACCAGTGATGTCTCTTAAGGCGGATTTAAGCTTTTTAATGTATAGTCCACTACTTGTGGAAAATTTGGTGATTGATGAAAAGCTAATAGGAATTGGTGTATCATTAGGATATTCTTCTAAGAATTTTGGAATAGCAGTAAATAATATTACTATCAAACCTTCAGAAGTTGATACTTTACAGAATATTTATGCTAGTTACTCTGCAACGTATAATGGTGTTGAAATGACTTTTGATGATGAAGCAACTGCCAATTATATACAAGTGTTTGAAACAAAGCAAATTGAACAAATTCCTGAAATTACTGCTTATGTTAAAGCTAATTTATTTGTGGACATAGGCGCAGCTGTTAGTTACAAAATTGATGGAAAGTGGGTTATCGGAGGAAGTATATCTAAAAAATTGTTTTTCATAGAACCGAGTTATCAATTAATTTACGATGGTTCCAACAGTATCTTTACACATATAATAGGTTTGAAAAGTGATTTTAGGATTTTATATTTAAATACGTCGATAATTATTTCCTCAAATGAATTTATTCCTTTAGATGAAGCAAAACCTGGGATTGGATTAGTTGTTAACTTTGGATTGGGATTTTAAGGTCTATACAAAAATTTATTACATGGTATACTTAATATGAATATTTTGAGAAAGGGAGAGTTGAAATTTATGCATGATCATCACGAACATGAGCACGAACACGAACATGAACATGAACACATGGAAGCATTTTCGCTTTATGACGAAGAGGGAAACGAACATAATTTCGTTTTATTGGGTGAATTAGAAAGAGAACAAAGTGAGTACTGGGTTTGCGAAGAGATTTTTGTAGAAGGAAAAGAGATTAAAGATTTTGGAGATCTTTACATTTTTAAGAAAACCGTCGACGAAGAAGGAAACATTTATTTGGATTCCATTGAAGATGAAAGTGAATTTAATGAAGTAGTAAAGCTTTGGGAAGAAATGGGAGAAGCTGATTTCGAAATTACAGCTGATTTGGAAGATATTGACAACTAATTATTGCTTTGTTAAAATAGTTTTTGGGTTGCAGGCGTAGCTTCAAGAGGTGGAGCGCCTCCTTGGTAAGGAGGAGGGTGTGGGTTCGAGTCCCACCGCCTGCTCCAAGTAGAGCCTCAATCGAGGCTCTTTTTTTATGTTATAATATTTTTAGAATAGAAGTAAAGGTTAAAGGGGGGATAATCATGGAAAATTTTGTTTTTTATAATCCTACAAAGTTGGTTTTTGGTAAAAATACCGTGGAAAAGATAGGAGAATATTTGAAAAAAGACAAGGTAAAAAGAGTCCTTTTACTTGCAGGTGGGGGTTCTATAAAGAAAAATGGAGTATATGAAAAGGTTGTCAGGTCATTAATGGAGAATTCTATTGAAAAAATCGAAGTTTGGGGGGTAAGGCCTAATCCTGTTTTAAGTAAAGTTTATGAAGCAATTGAAGTTGCTAAAAAAGAAAAAGTGGAAGCTATACTTGCTGTTGGTGGTGGTAGTGTTATCGATAGTGCAAAAGCAGTAGCTGCTGGTGTACTATATGAAGGTGATGTTTGGGATTTTTATCTTGGTAGATCAAATCCAAAAAAAGCTTTACCACTTTATGCTATTCTTACTTTATCTGCAACTGGTACAGAAATGAATGGAAATACTGTTGTTACAAAAGAAGAAACTCTTGAAAAATTTGCATTTGGTTCTATACATGTTTATCCAAAATTATCAATAGTTGATCCAGAAGTACAATATACTTTACCCTCCAATCAAACAGTTAATGGAGCAGTAGATGCAATAAGTCATGTAATGGAATATTATTTTGACGGTACAAAAAGAACAGATTTAATTGATAGGGTTGATGAAGGGATAATATCAACTTTAATCGAGACAACTGAAGCTTTACTAAATGATCCAAAAGATTATGATGCTCGTGCTAATTTTGCATTAGCAACTACCTTGGCTTTAAATGGCGTTTCTGGAATGGGGCATAGAGGAGGAGATTGGTCCTCCCATGCTATAGAACATGCATTAAGTGCTTTAAATCCTGATGTAGCACACGGCGCGGGTCTTGCGGTGGTATTCCCGGCATGGATGAAATATGTCTATCGAAAGGATCCTTCAAAGTTTAGGAGATTTGGTAGGGTAATATTTAGGTTAAAACATAGCACTCCAGAAAAAGCAATCGAAGCATTGAAAAAATGGTATAAGAAAATTGGTGCACCTATTACCTTGAAAGAGTTAGGTTTTAAGAGAGAAGATATTGATGAACTCACAGAAATAGCAGCTAAAACAGCTCCTATGGGGAAATTAGTGATTCTTGAAAAAGAAGATATAAGAAAAATATTGGAGATTGCGTACGAGGAGGAGTAAAATGAGAGTTTTATATGCTCAATCTGGGGGTGTTACTAGCGTTATTAATGCTTCTGCGTATGGTGTATTGGATGAGGCAAGAAAAGCAGGCATGGAAGTGTTTGTGGGAATTCATGGGGTAACTGGTATTTTAAAAGAACACCTTTTAAAGATAAACGATATGGATATAGAAGGATTAAAATACACACCCGCGGGAGCTTTTGGTTCTTGTAGGAGAAAAATGAAAACACAAGAAGATATAAGCAAATTGTTCGATGTAATTGAGAAATATAAGATCGAGTATTTTTTCTATAACGGTGGTAATGATTCAATGGATACCGCCTGGAGAATTGCTCAAGAAGCAAAAACTAGAGGTTTTCCATTAAAAGTAATTGGTGTACCTAAAACTATTGATAATGATCTACCGTATACCGATCATTGCCCTGGCTATGGTTCGGCAGCTAAGTATATTGCTATTTCGATAATGGAAGCTTCGCTTGATCTTAGAAGTATGTACGTTGATTCAACTAGAGTTTTCGTTATGGAAATAATGGGTAGACATGCTGGTTGGTTAGTTGCTGCAGCTGGACTTGGTTGGTTAAATGGTATTGGTGCCGATATTATACTATTTCCTGAAGTGTACTTTAACAAAGAGAAATTTTTGGAAAGAGTTGATGAAATAATTAGGAAGAAGGGCTATTGCTCCATAGCTGTTTCAGAGGGTATTAGATATCCAGATGGTTTTTTTGTATCTGATATGGGGTATACCGATAGTTTTGGTAATAGGCAACTTGGTGGAGTTGGTTTTACAATTGCAGGTATGATAAGGTCTGAACTTTCCTTGAAAACACATGTTGCTATTCCTGATTATCTTCAAAGAAGTGGAAGGCATATAGCCAGTAAAACTGATATTGAAGAGGCAGAAATGGTTGGAAGAACTGCAGTAAGATTAGCCCTTTCCGGAGTAACTGGTGTAATGATAACAATAGAGAGAAAAAGCAATAATCCATACACTGTAGAATATGGAACTGTTGAATTAAATAAAGTGGCGGATCAAACTAAATATCTACCAGAAGAATTCCATGACGATTTTGAAATTACGGAAAATTTTGTCGAATATGCTAAGCCTTTAATTGAAGGTGAGTTATTCCCACAATTTAGGAATGGTCTTCCAAAATATACGATTTTTAGGGAGGTTGAAGAACAATAAACTTTGTAATTTATTCAATATTTCAAGTAGTAATTGTTTCTTTTTTTTATATTTTAAAAAAGACAAAATACTTACCTCTTTTTATTTCACTCACTTCAATTTATTTGTTGTTTCAAAAATTTGATATTTATTTAATTGGATACAAAGGAGTCCATATTGTAAGTGACTCCGTTTCTTTTTATTTTATTTTAGCAAATATTATTTGTACTGTTATTGTTTCTATTCAACTTACCAGGTTTCATAATTTAAATACAAATTTCTTTGTTTCGTTAACTCACATTATATTGAATTTTTTATTTATATCAAACGATTTGTTTAATATTTATGTTTTGCTTGAGACTTTAACATTGTTAATTGTTTTACTAATATTATCGGGTGAAAAATTTGAATATAAACTTACTGGATTGAAATACATTTTTGCAAGTACAGTTGCAATGAATATATATTTGATAGGAGTTGGTATTCACTATTACAAAACGGGAACTTTTGATATTCAAAATCTTTCAGGAATTTCAGAACTATTGATGAAATCTGCGTTAATTTCAAAGGCTGGTATTTTCCTATTTGGATTGTGGCTTCCGGAAGTTTATTCAGATTCAGAGGTGGAAGTTTCGGCTCTTTTATCTAGTGTGTATACACAATCAGTTTTATTTCCATTAATTAGAATAGGTATTGGCAAGGATTTCTATTTTTTGGGTATAATAACATTCTTTTTTGGAGCAATATTTGCTCTTTTATCAAAAGATTTAAAAAAGTTATTGGCATATAGTTCAATGTCTCAATTAGGTTTAATGCTTTTAAATCCTGTAATTGCTCCTTTATATGTATTGATTCATGGAGTTTCGAAGTCCATTCTTTTTTTAAGTACAAGGTATATTGAACGAAACTTAGATAAAGAACGGACTTTTTCCATTTTTTTATTTTTAGCAGTGTTCATTTCATTCTTTTCTCAATCAGGTATTTCATTTACATTAGGAGGTTATTTAAAAGAACAGATTATAAGTTCTAAAATGCTGTCTGTAATTTTTTCTTTTGTTACCTCACTTTATGCTGGGAAAGTATTTTCTCGCAACATATACTATTCAAAAGATCATTTCCTCTTATTTTTGTTTTCGTTAATTTTAATTTATCCATTTTTTGTTGATTTTATATCACTTTTTGTGGTTTTAACAGGGATGTTTGTTGGAAAAGTTGTTTTTTCTAAGGTTAATATTGAATTTAGATTTTCAACAGAAATTATATTGACTTTTATGATTTTTTCAATAAGCATTTTTAGTTTGTTTGGAGTGATTTGAATGATAGAAACTTTGTTTTCTTACAGGGATGTTCCAACTGTTTCGGGTACTATTTTAGTAGTTGATATTTTGCGAGCAAGTTCGGTGATTGTAACTGCTCTCCAGCACGGAGCATGTTTTGTAAAAACTGTTAGGACAATAAAAGAAGCAAAAAACTTGAAAAAAGAAGGGTACATTATATGTGGAGAAAGAAACACAAAAAAAATAAAAGGTTTTGATAAAGGGAACTCACCTTTTGAATTTTTTGATGTAGAAAATAAGAAAATTGTTATTACTACTTCTAATGGTACAAAAACTGTAGAAAAAGCAAGAAAATATTCCTCGAAAATATTAGTTGGTGCTTTCTTAAACCTCGATAGTATTTTTGATTATATAAAAGATGATGAAAACATTGTTATTTGGTGTGCTGGAAATAATGGTGAAATTTCATACGAAGATACTTTATTTGCAGGAGCATTAGTAAAGAAGTTATACGAAT
The DNA here is from genome assembly GCF_900129985.1 of Thermosipho atlanticus DSM 15807. Taxonomy (NCBI): domain Bacteria; kingdom Thermotogati; phylum Thermotogota; class Thermotogae; order Thermotogales; family Fervidobacteriaceae; genus Thermosipho; species Thermosipho atlanticus. Next base: position 107,760 of record NZ_FQXN01000004.1, read on the forward strand.
ACGGTAGAAAAGACTTAAGTGATAGTTCTCTTGTGTCAATGGATTTTTGGTCTGGCAGTAGACTTGATTTTAAAGGAAAGCATGCAGAAAAACTTATTCAAGCTGGTTTTGAAAAAGATGTAGAATTTTGTAAGCAAAATTCAATTTACAATGTAATTCCTCGAATGGTTCAAGAAGCATTTTACGGGGTGAAATTATGTTAGAAAATATAGATTTTTTAGGTCCAATTGTTATAATAGTTTTGTCGTTCTACGGTTTGTTGTTTAGAAAACATATTTTGTCAAAGATAATATCCCTTGATATATTAAATACTGGTATAATTTCACTTTTTGTTATATTTTCTTCCAAAAAAGGTAATTTTTATCCAATTCTCACTCCAGGTGTTTCTGAATATGTTGATCCTTTTCCCCAAGCTGTAATTATAACTTCCATAGTTATAGGGTTTGCTACTTTGTCTTTAACACTTGCTCTAAGCATGATGATAGTTGAAGCGAAAAGAAAAACAGATTTGACAAAGATCGAAAAAGAATAATTTGGAATTTTTCAATTGCAATTGTTAGTTAAGTAAAAATTTTTGTATAATACTTTTTGGAAATGATTCCAGCAAGGAGGGGTGTACATGAAGAAATTGATTGTTTTTTATCTTTTGTTAATTGCTTTTTTAGTTTTTTCGGCGGTATATGTTGAAAATGGAAAAGTTGTGTTTACATTTAAAGAAGCATTGGATGCTAAAGTAGTGTATCTAGCAGGTAATTTTAACAATTGGAATCCGACAGAACTTGCAATGAAAAAAGAAGGAAATCTTTGGAAAATAACTTTGGAACTGAAACCAGGAACTTATCAATATAAGTATGTTATTGAAGGTACTAATTGGAAAGAAGATCCTGAAGCACCGGGCTATGTAGATGACGGTTTTGGAGGATATAACGGTATTTTCTCTCTAATTGAAAAAAATGGCGAGTTGGAAGTAGTCGGTGCAGGAAATAAGAAAACGGAGGAAAAAACTTCTGAAATCGAGATAAACACAGCTTTTGATCCAGGAAAATTTTTTATTGATGAAGAAGGTTTTGTGGTAATTAGATTTTTTGCAAAGGATGCAGAATATGTAACCATTGCTGGGAATTTTAATAATTGGGATATGGAAGCAAATGAATGTTATGACATAGGTGATGGATGGTGGGAAGCTGTTTTAGAACTTGACGAAGGCGCGTATGAATACAAATTTGTAGTAAATGGTGAAAAGTGGATTACCGATCCAAATGCTCCAGCTTATGTTGACGATGGTTTTGGAGGAAAAAACGGATATTTTGAAGTTTATAAGGAAAATGGAGAGTTAAAAGTTGGTATTAAAGATGTGGAAAAAGAAAACGAAAAAAAAGCTTATCCATTGGATGTAGCTATTATTTGGCATAACCATCAACCATTATACAAAATACCGGGTTCTAATGAATATATGATGCCTTGGGTTAGAGCTCATGGAGTAAATGATTACCCATATATGGCCGATCTTGTTGAAAACTATTTGGAAAACGGTAAAGTAACGTTTAATATTGTGCCTAGCTTATTGTTACAACTTCAGGATTATTTAAAAGGTTCGCTAGACGAGTACCAAAGGCTTTCATTAAAGCAAGAAAGTGAACTTACAAAGGAAGAAAGGCAATTTATTTTAGATCACTTTTTCGATATTAATCCACAATTTGTAAATGGGCATAAAAGATATAAAGAATTAATGGAATTAAAAACATCTGGGGCAGAATTTACTGATCAAGACCTATTGGATTTAAAAGTTTGTTGGAATTTGTACTGGATTAACATTGATTATATTAATTCGGATAAAAGGTTAAAGAGTCTACTCGATAAGGAACACTATACTAGGGATGATTTACTGTATGTGTTAGATTTTCACAAAAAATTACTATCGTCTGTGATTGATAAATACAAAAAGCTTTGGGATGAGGGAAAAATTGAAATTACTACCACACCATTCTATCATCCTATCCTTCCTATTCTTGTAGATAAAGGTTGGATAGAAGATGCAAATGGGCAGATAAAAGAAGGTTTAGAGTATTTCAAACAAATTTTTGGTAAGAGACCTGATGGTATGTGGCCATCAGAACAGGCTGTTTCTCAAGAAGTTGCTAAACTTTTCGCTGAAAATAATGTTAAGTGGATTGTAACTGATAAGCAGATTTTGCAGAAAAGTGGAATTAATACTGGGGAAATTGAAAATATTTTGAGACCTTATAAAGTTAAAACTGAGGCAGGAGAAATAGTAGTATTTTTCAGAGATACTGACCTTTCTAACAGAATAAGCTTCAAATATTCTCAAATGAAAGCTGAGGATGCTGTAAATGATCTTTTAAATACGTTACATGAATATCAGAAATTGAATACATCAGGTGATTTAATTATTACAATAGCTTTGGATGGAGAAAATGCTTGGGAACATTACCCAAATAATGGTAATGATTTTAGAAAACTTCTTTACAAGAAACTTTCAGAAGATCCTCTAATTAATTTGGTAACTCCAAGTCAATATCTAAAAGAACATAAGGTAACAAACGAATTAACAACACTTGCAAAAGGTTCGTGGGCTGGAGGTTCTTTGGATACATGGATAGGTGAAAAGGAAGAAAACGAGGCATGGGATAGACTATCAAAAGCACGTGAAATTCTTTTGAGTAAAGTTGATATTCAAAAAAATAATTTGGCAAGGCATGTTTTATATGCAGCTGAAGGTAGTGATTGGTTCTGGTGGTATGGAGCAGATCAGGATGCCGGTAACAATGAAGTTTTATTTGATCAGCAATTTAAAAATCTTTTGATAAAAATGTACAAATTAGCAAGATATAAAGAGATTCCAAGTTATTTATATATACCAAACAAAAAACCTGCACCTCCAACAACGGGGGTAATAAAGAAAATTGAATACATTTTAAATGGAAAATTGGACGAAGTTGAAAAAACCACAGCAATATTTGATGATACACTCGATGAAAACATTTTACAAGAAGTTATTGTTGGAAGAGGAAATACAGGATTGTATATTGGAGTAAAACTAGATAAAAATGCAAAAGAATATTTAGGAGAAGATATTAAAATCGAAATTTATGCTGATAGTCCAACGGCTAAGAAATTTAACGCAAAAACTTATTATTCCAACGAAAAGGTTACGCCACTTGGATTTGCTTTATCTCATAGGTTTGTGATAAATTTGAAAACGTGGCAAAAAAGGCCAAAAGTAAGTTTTTATAAAGCTTCAGGCACAGATAGATGGATATTAACAACAGCTAAAATTAAAGGGTCTATTGATGAAATAGTAGAATTTGAAATACCATATGATGTATTAAATGTAAAATCCGGTCAAGAGTTTAATATTGCGGTTGTTATTTCCAAAGATAGGAAAGATGTAGATTTTGCACCAAATAATGGTCCGATTAACGTTATTTTACCAGCGACAATTACTGGAGATGTTGTGAAAGTATTCAAAGATCCAGTTGGTGATGAATATGGTCCAGGAACGTATGTTTATCCAAAAGATCCAGCATTCAAACCTTACAAAGGATTATTTGATATGACTGATGTAGTAGTTCTTGAAAATGAAGAAGCTTACATTTTCCAAATTAAATTTGTTGAGATGACAAATCCTTGGGGAGCACCAAAAGGATTTTCTCATCAATTAATTAATATATATTTGGATACCAAGCAGGGAGGAAGGACAGATACATATAACGAAGGAGCTAGGGTTCAGTTTGATGAAAATCATCCATGGGATTATTTTATTAAAGTAGCAGGTTGGCCGTCTTATGGACAATTTTTTGCAACGAGTGATGGTGATGAAATTGCAGATGCTGTAAGGGTCGAAGCAGACACAGGAGAAAAAACAATAAATATAATAGTTTATAAGAAGTACCTTGAAGTGTCAAATGGAATATATGCATATATTCTTGTGGGAAGTCAGGACGGATATGGTCCGGATAATTTTAGACCAGTAACTCCCGAACCTGGGCAATGGACTCTTGGAGGATATCCAACTGATTCAGATGATATGGCTCCATATGTAGTTGATATTTTAGTACCGGAAGGTTATAATCAAAAAACGATATTATCTTCCTATGTTCCCGGTAGTAAATATGCTACAATATTACCTGTGAAGATTAAATAAGAATATTTTCCTGGCTCCTTAGGGAGCCAGGTTTTGTATAAAAACTTGGAGGGTGCTCTATGCTGTATTTTTTAATTTCTTTTGCTATTTCAATAATTTTGGTTCCAATATTTGGAAAATTAGCATTGAAGTACAACTTTGTAGAGAAAAAAGAAAGAGTGATACCGTATCTTGGTGGGATGGGATTATTTGTTTCTCTAACATTTGTTGTACCATTTGATTTGCTAGTCAAATCTTCTTTAACTATTTTAGCCATTTTGGGGATGTTTGAAGATGTCAAGGGAACTTTTTTTAAATTCTATTATTTGTTTGTTTTTTTGTCTTCAATTATTATAACCTTTAAATATGTTAGTTCTTTTTACATAATGTTTGGATTTCTAATTGCTTTTTTTATAATCTCGATTTTTAAAGAAATTGATCATTTTGATGGATTGGGAAGTTCGTTGTCTATATTTTCGGGAGTGGGTTTATATTTTTTGGTTACAAGTAGCTACGATAAATTGCTTATATTAAGTTTACTTGGTTCTTTATTTGCCTTCACTTTTTATAATTTCCCTCCTGCTAGGATTCAACTAGGGAAAATTGGTTTGTATTTAATAGGTGGGGTAATTGCTATAGGGGTATTATCTTCATCAAGAGGGGGTATTTCTCACTTAATCCCATCTTTTGTTGTTATAACTCCGATATTTTTGGAAGCAATTCCTTACTTAATAAACAAACCGAAATATTCTCTGAGTTTAAGAATAATGCGAATAGTAAAAGAAAAAAAAAGAATGCTATATTTAATTTGGATAGTGTCAGGGCTTTACTTGTTGATTTCACTTTCCTTATATTTCGGTTTATTTTCATCAGAGTTTGTTTATATGTTCTATATTATTTACACAATTTTCTTGTTGCTAATTTCAAAAGAAGTTGTCAAATAGAAAGTATGGCAAAAAAATGTAAGATACTTCCGCCCAGTACAAAAATATGCCAGATAGCATGATGATATGGTAATTTTCTCCAGATGTAGAATATTGTTCCCAAAGTGTACAATATGCCTCCCGCAAATAGGAAGATCATTCCTTTACTGTTTAAATTTTGACTTAAAGGTTTTAATGCAAAGATTATTAGCCATCCCATGGCTATGTATAAAAGTGTAGAGAAAATAACAAACTTTTTTACAAAAAATATTTTGTAAATTATTCCTAAAATAGCCAAAATCCAAACAACCGAAAAAATAACCCAACCAAGAGTACCCTTTAAAGTGATTAATGAAAAAGGAGTATAAGTGCCTGCTATTAATAAATAAATACTAGCATGATCGAAAATCTCAAATACATATTTTGTTTTCTTATGAGTAATAGAGTGATACAGCGTAGAAGAGATATATAAAATAAAGAGGGTTGTTGAATAAATGATTGTACTTACTAATTTTACAGGATTTCCGTGTGAAAAGATTATTAGTAAAACTATAGCACAAATACTGAGAGCAGCACCAAGACCATGTGTTATTGCATTGGCTATTTCTTCAGTTGTTTGAAAGACATCGTTATTGTCAAAATCAATTTTCATATATTTCTCCTCCCCAAGTTTTATGTAATTATAACATTGAAATTAAAAAGATGATATCAATTATTTTTTTAGATTAGCAAAATGAATATTAAAATATTTGAAAAAGTTAATTATTAGATTTCGATTATTACCATTTTATGCCATTTTGTTATTTGTTTGAAAAGTTTAAAATTAAAAAAAGCCATTTATTTGTAAATCAATTTTTTAAAGTGTAATTTTTAATACAACTATTTTTAAAGAAAAAAGTGTACAATTATATTGACAATGTTAAGTGAGGTGGCAATTGATGACGAAGAAGGTTAAAATTCTTTCTCAAATAGAACTAATAAAGTTATCTTCATCGGGAAATAAAGAGGCAAAGAAAGAACTTGAGAAAAGGTTGAAGGATATGGTGAATAGTGATGACAAATCAAAAAAAGGTAATTCTTAAAGTTGACGATTTCACAGGGTTTGTAAACAAAGTAAAGTTGTTTGAAAATATAACTTTTAGTTTGGAAGAAAGAAATATATTAGTACTTTATGGCCCGCGTGGTTCAGGAAAGTCTGCTTTACTCCGTTCTTTTGCTAGACTGAATGAGGAAATTTTTGACGAAGTTAAATACGATGGAGAAGTTTTTTTGGAGGGTGAAAATCTTTTCGATTATGATATTAAGCAAATAAGGAATTTTGTGTTTTATAGTGATACTAATTTTTTTGAGGCATTGGATTATTTAACTTTTGGTGAACTCATTGAACTTGCCATTGGAAAAGAATTCCTTCCGTTTGAAGAATATTCTTCTTTGCTTGATGATTTTGGGCTTTTAAAAGCACTAGTTAAGGGTTATAAAACCAAATTATCTGACCTGTATGTCCTTGAGAAGATTTCTATTCTTTTATTTCTTTCCTATCTTAAAGATTCAAAATTAGTAATATTTGATTGTATTTTAGACCACTTAGATGATGAACATCTGAAAGAACTTTCCTTTATTTTGAAAAAAAGAATCCTTTCGGCAGATAAGGCTTTAATACTTGCCACAAGGTTTTTTAAACGTTTCCTTCCTATTGCAGATTTGTTTATTTTCATGAAAAATGGTAAAATTGAATTTGAGGGAAAGCCGAAAGATTTTACTATTGCGAGGTGATATTTTGCCTGTTTTAGCTGTTTGTATGAATCCTGCATTAGACAGGGAGTTTTATGTTAACGATTTCACAATAGATAAATTGCATAGATTAACGACAAAAAATTCTCGTATGACTCCAGGAGGTAAGGGTATAAATGTTGCAGTTGATCTAGCTGCATTTGGAATAAAGAGTATTGTAACTGGTTTTATTGGAGGATATCTTGGTGAAGTGTTACTTTCGGAGCTTAGAAACACAAGTGAACTTATTACAACAAATTTTGTTCATATAGAGGAAGAAATAAGGGAAAATATTGCTATTATTGACGAAAAAAATCATACTTTAACTGAGATTAATTCTTCTGGTCCAAGTGTTCCTTTGGAAGATTTTCAGCATTTTCTAAGAAGATTCAATCTTATTTCTCCAAATGTTTCTATGATAGTTATTTCCGGTAGCTTGCCGTTGGGCATTCCAAATAGTATATATGGTGAGTTGACAAAAGTTGCTAAGAAATATAACAAACCTATATTTTGGGAAGCAAGGGATGAAATTATCACAGAATCTTTGAAAGTATCTGCGCCTTTAGTACTTAAGCCAGATTTTAGACGTGAGAAAAAATTGTTTGGTAGAACTTTAGAAAGTGAAAAAGATTATATAGATGCGGGAAAGGAAGTAATTAGGTTTGGTGTAAAAATGGCTGTTTTGTCTTACAAAATAGATTATGACATTATTGTCACAGAAGATGGTGTTTGGTTTTTAAGACCTTTGATAGAAATTGAACATTCTCACTTACTTGGAACAGGTGATACTTATATGGCTGCTATGATATATAAGTATTTTGAAACAAATGATCTTATTGAAATTGCAAAATATGGATATGCCGCTGCTCTTGCGAAAACATGGTATAAAACAAAAGTTCCGCCTAAATTGGATGATGTTAAAAAAGCTCTGGAAAAATTCAAGATTGAGAGGGTGGAATGATGAAAGTAAAAGATTTCTATATAAGGGATATAACAGCAATTTTAGAGGATGAAACTGTTTCAAGAGTTTTGAAGATTTTATCAAGACAAAAAGTAACAGGTGTCCCTGTAGTGAATGAGGATTACAAAGTTGTTGGATTTATAAGTGAAAATGATATCATTAGAGCAGCTCTTCCAAGTTATTTTTCGTTATTACAATCTGCATCTTTTATACCTGATTTAAATCAGTTTGTTAGAAATTTAAAAAAAATTTCAAATAAGCCTGTTAGTGGAATAATGACGAAACCAGCGATAGTTATAAAAGAATCTACTCCTCTTTTACACGCTGCTGATTTGATGATTAGGCATAGTTTAAAAATTTTACCTGTTGTCGATGACGAAGAAAGACTTATAGGTGTTATTACTAGAATGAAGATACTAGATGCAGTGAGTAGAGAGGAGAATACAAATAGATGAGAATAAGTTTAATTACATATGGTTGTAAATTAAACCAATATGAAACCGAGCTTATGGCAGAAAAGCTCGAAAACTTTGGTTTTATAGTTGTTAATGGAGAAGTCGAATCGGATATTTTTATTTTAAATACATGTGCAGTAACTGCTGAAGCTACAAGGAAAATAAGACAAGAGATTAGAAGATTAAGAAAGAAATATCCTGAATCTAAAATTATTGCTGCAGGATGTTATTCGCAAATAGGTCTTGAAGACTTAAAAAAAGAAGGCGTAGATTTAATTGTAGGAAATAAGGAGAAAAAGGATATTCATAAAATAATAAATAAGACAGGTATTTTTTTAGACAAAAAATATTGGAAAAATGATGAAATCGATGGTGAAATAATTACATCTTCACTTGCTGAAAGAACCAGGGCTTACGTAAAAGTAGAGGATGGCTGTGATAATGTTTGTACTTATTGCGCTATCAGATTAGCTCGGGGGATGAAGATAAGGAGCAAGCCAATAGATATAGTTGTAAATGAAGTAAGTCTTTTGGTAAAAAAGAATTATCATGAGATAGTTATAACTGGTCTTAATCTTGGAAAGTATGGCTTTGAGAAAGGATATAATTTGATTAAACTCTTAAGAAATTTGGTTAAAATCAAAGGAGATTTTAGAATTCGTTTGAGTTCCATCAATCCTGAAGATATAGATGAAGAATTGATTGAATTTATTGCAAATGAAGATAAAATATGTAACCATCTACATATACCACTTCAAAGTGGAAGCGATGAAATTTTAAAGCGAATGAGAAGAAATTATACCCAAAAGGAATATTTGAAAGTTATAGAGATTTTGAGAAGATATGATCCCAATTTTTCTGTTACAACTGATATTATTGTCGGTTTTCCTGGTGAAACGGAAAAGGATTTTGAAAACACTTTGATGGTTGTAAAAGAGGCGTTGTTTTCAAAAGTTCATGGATTTAGATATTCGGATAGAGAAGGTACTTTAGCTTCAAGATTTAATAAAAAGATCCCTGGAAATATAAAAAGAGAAAGAATATCTATTCTTGAAAAAGAAAGTAAAAAAACAGCAAATATATATAGAAGAGGACTTTTGAATAAAAAAGTTACAGTATTAGTGGAAAACGTAAAACGAGAAATATATAGTGGATATGATGAATATTATGTTGTACATGAGATGGCATACGGAGAATTGGGAGAATTCAATGAGGTTGTAATTGAAGCTGTGACTGATGAGGGAGTGATTTCTACAAATGCAACAAGGAAAGTTTCAGGAGGATTTGTTAGATAGTATTACAAGAGGAATAGTTGTGTATGAAACTATCAGATTTTATGATGGAATCCCCTTTGCTTTAGAAGAACACTATAAGAGATTTTTAAATTCTCTTTCATATATCACAGAGAATAAAGTATCATTTAAAGAATTTGAAAGATATGTTATGAAATATAGTTCGTATGATAGGGTAAAAGTTTTTGGAATAATTGATGGTTCGTTAAAACTTTTTGCTTTGGGTGAAAATTTTCTAAATAATCCTATAAATGAGGTAAATATAGATGTTTCTGAAATTAGACATGCTGATCCTTCAAGTATTCCTCCAAATTTAAAATCTGTGGGACGCCCTGATTTGTACATAGCTCGATTAAAAAAAGGAAAATATTACGATGTCATTCTTCTGGGAAGCAGAGGCCAAGTATGCGAAGGAAGCTTTTCAAATGTTTTTTTCATAAAAGATGGTAAAGTAATTACTCCTTCCGTAGAATCGGGAATTCTAGAGGGAATTACGCGTAAAAATGTTATTGAGATGTTAAATGAATTTGGTTATGAAGTTGAAGAAAGAATTGTAGAGTTAAAGGAGTTGTTCTACGCCGATGAGATATTTTTAACTCATACAAGTAGAGGAGTTGTGCCTGTTGATAGTATGGGGAAAAGAATTTTTTATTCAAAAGAGATTTCTTTAGAAATTTCAAGAAATTTCGAGGAGTATATAAATGAAAAAATTAGGAGAGGTATTTAAAGAAGTTGCAATTAAAAATAAGTTGTTCAGAAAACTTTACGTTAATACTATTTCCAAAGAGGAATTTTCAAATATGATTGGAAAACCTTTTAATGAATATTGTGAGGTAACGAATTTTTTAAATGGAACTTTATTCATTGAATGTGATGATAATATTTATGTTACTGAATTAAATTTTTTTAAGGAAAAGATTAGAGAAGAATTGAATAAAAAAATTGGTTTTAAGGCAATAAATAAGGTTGTGATAAAGCATAGAAGGTAAGGAGGTTGTGTAATGGATTATAATGCGAAACAAATTAAAGTATTAAAAGGACTAGAGCCTGTTAGAAAAAGACCTGGAATGTACATAGGTTCCACTGGCAAGGCTGGTTTGCATCACTTAATTTATGAGATAGTTGATAATAGTATTGATGAAGCTTTGCAAGGATATTGTGATACTATAAAAGTTACTATTTTTAAAGATGGTAGTGTGGAAGTGGAAGATAACGGTAGGGGAATCCCTGTTGATATACATCCAGAAACTGGTAAGAGTGCTTTGGAAGTTGTCATGACAACTTTGCATGCGGGTGGAAAATTTTCGAAAGATTCATATAAAGTTAGTGGAGGGCTTCACGGTGTTGGAGCTTCTGTAGTAAACGCTCTTTCAGAATGGTTGGAAGTAGAAGTACATAGAAATGGAAAAATATATTTTCAAAAATATGAAAGAGGTGTTCCAATTTCTGAAGTAAAAGTAATTGGGGAAACTGAAAAAAATGGTACTATTGTAAGGTTTAAGCCAGATTCTACTATTTTTTCAACAACGGATTTTGATTCCGATACTATTTTAATAAGACTTAGAGACTTAGCATTTTTAAATCCCAAGGTTACGATAATTTTTAAAGATGAAAGAGATGGCACTGAAAAAACATTCCATTATACTGGTGGGCTTAAAGAGTTTATTTCATTTTTAAATAAAGGAACAAGAACATTACATGAACCAGTATATATATATGGTGAATACAATTCCAATAAAATTGAAGTTGTATTTCAATACACTGATTCAGATTTTGAAAGAATTGTCTCATTTGTTAATAACATCAGAACTGTGGAAGGCGGAACTCATGTTACAGGATTTAAGATAGCCTTCACGAGGTTAATAAATGAATTAGGGAAAGCCACCGGTCAATTGAAAAAAGATTCTCTCAGAGGAGAAGATATTCGAGAAGGTATGACGGCAATTATTAGTGTTTTAATGACTTCAACACCAGAATTTGAGGGTCAGACAAAATCTAAATTAGGAAACGAAGAAATTCAAGAAGCGGTTGCAAAGGTTGTAAGAGAAAAACTTAATGAGTATTTTGAGATAAATCAAAATACATTAAAGATAATTGTTCAAAAAGCATTGGAAGCAAAGAAGGCAAGAGAAGCAGCAAAACATGCCAGAGAAATGGTTAAAAGAAAAAGTGCATTTGGGAGTTCGTCCCTTCCAGGTAAATTAGCAGATTGTATAACAAAAAAACTTGAAGAGTCTGAATTGTTCATTGTTGAGGGAGATTCTGCAGGCGGTTCTGCAAAGCAAGCGAGAGATAGAAATTTTCAAGCTATTTTACCATTAAGGGGAAAAATATTAAATGTCGAAAAAAGTAGTTGGTTAAAGCTTTTGAAAAATGAACAAGTTCGCGATATCATCACTGCCCTTGGGACAGGTATAGGAGATGATTTTGATGTTTCAAAATTGAGGTATGGAAAAATTATTATTATGACTGATGCAGATGTAGATGGTGCACATATTAGGACTTTATTATTAACGCTGTTTTATAGATACATGAAGGAGTTAATTGACGAAGGAAGAATTTTCATTGCTCAACCACCTTTGTATAAATTGACTGTTGGAAGAGAAACTTATTACCTTTTTTCGGATGAGGAACTTGAAGAATTAAAAAATCAAATTGGTGATAAAAAGTTTGAAATACAGAGATATAAAGGACTTGGAGAAATGAATCCTCAACAATTGTGGGAAACAACAATGAATCCAGATACCAGAAAATTGTTAAAAGTGGCAATTGAAGATGCTGAAGAAGCGGATGAATTATTTGAAATGCTAATGGGTAGTGATACAGAGAGTAGAAAAGAATTTATTTTTAGACATGCACTCCAAGTTAAGGAGATTGATATATAAATGATTAGGAAAATTTTAATTGTTATCTTTTGTTTGGTATTATCTACTGTATTTTCTGTGAGCATAGAATTTCTTCTTCAGTCAACAGTTACCACTAATGTGGTAACTGTTTTTGATGTTGCAGCTACATTTACTGGAATTGATGAAACAATTTTAAAGGATTTGAAACTTGTTTATTTGCCGGATAATGCTTCTTATGATATTGATGTACGGTATATTTTAATGGAGCTTTCTAAAGTAGCAACGGATATAATTGCCACTCCAACTAGTGGAACTATTTGGGTTTCTAATGTAAAAGAATTATATCCATCTACCTTAACTGAAGATTTAGCTCAAGAAATAGCTATTCAAACAATTTTATCAAAACTTCCACCAGAAGCTGAAGCAACTATAACAACGGTTGAGGGGACTATAACTCGGCATGATAAATTTTCAGTGAATGTTATTGATACAAAGACAAATACATATTTCGTTCGTTTTTCTTTGCTAAAAGAGGAGATGCCTGTCGGATATTACGACGTAACAGTATATGTGAAAAATATTAAAAGAGTATTTTTAGCTGCAAGAAAGATAAATTATGGTGAGATTGTCACAGAGAAAGATTTAATTCCATCTGAAATTAATGATTATTCCTTGTTCGGTACAGTTGTCGATCTTTCAGAACTTCCCATGATTGCAAAAAAAGATTTCGAAGTAGGTGAGCCAGTTTTTAGAGAATATCTTCAACCATTACCTTACGTTGTTAAAGGTCAAATTGTAGAAGGATACGTGAAAATAAACAATATAGTTGTAAAAACCAAATATATGGTTCTTGAAAATGGAAACCTTGGAGATGCAATAAAAGCAGAAAATATGAAAACCAAAGAAAAAGTAGTTGGTATTGTCGAAGAAGGACCATTACTGCATGTAATATATAAAATAAAATAAAATGAGGTGTGAGATGAAACAAGTTTTAATGTTTTTGTTTTTAGCTATTTCGATTATTTCTTTTTCATCTGTGAGAATAAAAGATATAGCTATTTTTAGAGGAGCAAAAGATAATCAACTTTTTGGAATAGGTATTGTGGTAGGATTAAATGGAGCAGGCGATGATGGAGTTACATATTCTCATTTGGTTTTGAATATGCTTAAGTATTATGGTAATTCGATTCCAAGAGATGATTTAAAATCTCCCAACACTGCATTGGTTTTAGTCGTTGCAAATATTCCAGCATACTATAAAGTGGGAATGAAAATCGATGTAACTTTGTATGCAGTTGGGAATGCTAAAAGTATAGAAAAAGGTTTTTTACTAAAAACAGAATTATTTGGTTCAGATGGGAAAGTATATGCACTTGCCGAAGGACCGATTAATTCTTTAGGTATTCAGGAGGATCAAATTAGATTCAAAGTAAAAGGTTTTGTTCAAAATGGGGGAACTATAATTAAAGAGATTCCTTCTAACATTATTGATGAAAATCACACAACGGTGTATTTAATTCATTCAGAATTTTCAAGTGCTGAAAAAGTTTCTAAATTAATTAATGAAAAATTTCAGGTTAATATAGCCTCCTCTTTAGAACCACAGATAATAAAATTAAGTATTCCTCAAGAATTTAATAAGGATTTAATAGGATTTCTATCAATTGTTGAGGAAATAGAAGTTATACCTAATCAGATTCCTTTAATAGTTATTAAAGAAGGTACGGCAAATATTATATATGGTGAAAAGGAAGAAGTGCAAAAAATTACCTATTCACAGGAAGGTTATAAAATAGAAATTAAGAGAACTTCAACAGTTTTAGATTTAGTAGAAGCTCTTAAAACTGCTGGTATTTCTCCGAAAGAAATAATTAAAATATTGCTTGAACTTCATAAAAATGGTGCGATTAAGGCAGATGTAATTGTAATGTGAATTATTTATTTTATTAAAATTGTATAAATTTTAAAAGGCTTAAAGTTAAGTTCAAAAGAATTATCTTTTGTCTCCAATTCTTTTTTGACTTCTTCGAGTATGTTTGTTAGATATACTTTGCTTATATTTGTGTTTTTTAATGAAACTTTTAGTTTTCCACTACTCCCGGCAATTTCCACTATTCTCAAAACATAACCTTTCTCAGTCCTTCTGAATGATAGTATTCTGAAATTCTCTTTTGAAAGTTGTAACCTTGGAAAGTTCTCTTTTGTTCTTCCACGGAATACTTTTAATGGTCTGTTGAAAATTTCGGCTGTTTTTGTAATTTCAACGATATCTTCTTTTTCGTTTGGTTTTATAGCATAAGAAAATTCATGTCTTCCTTCATCTGAGAAGAAATCCGGATATATTCCTGCTTTTATCAAGGTTAAACTTATAGTTGAATTTGAGACACCATGGCCGTACTTTCCATCGTTAATTAATGATACTCCAAAATCATATTCTGATAAATTAACCCATCTTTGTGCCATGACTTCAAATCTTGCCTGTTCAAAATTTGTATTTTGATGTGTAGGCCTTATTATATAACCTCCATCAATGTCAAATTTTGCATATCTCGAAAAGACATTTGTTGGAAATATCGCCTTCAAAATACTTCTCCTGTGATGCCAATTTATTTCAGTTTTAATTTCTAAAATATCTGAATCATTCCATAGGATGTAGAATTGAGTTATTTCAGTTTCTTCAAATTTGTAGTTAATTCTGATTACTTTTCTTAGGTTGTTAATTTCTACGTATTCAACCGAATTTGCTTTAATTTGATGTCCGGATTTAAAGTGGTGAAAATCAATATCCCAATTTTCCCAGAAGTAGGGTATGTCTTTATACAACATTAAAACGTTTCCTCTGTCATTGAATAACCACTTTTTTAATTTTTTATGATATACGTTAAAAGTGCCATCGTTATTAATTTGAACCTTGATATAGGCATTCTCAAAATTTTCATCTGTATAAAAAGATTTTTGAATTTGTTTGCCAACTTTTTCAATTTTTATATCAATTAAATCGAGAGATTCAACATATTCATTTAGTGCATATAAATACTTCCCATCGTATGTTTTTATACAATTTAGTTGTTTGTTTCTGAACTTTAAAGTCAATGCTTCAGGTAAGATAAAACGAATTTTTTGTTTATATGATGAAGGATTAAATAACGTGAAATAGTTTTCTTTATCGTCAAAATGTATGTTTTGTGGTATTTCATTCAGTAAATGTATAGATTTATTTAAAGTTTTTTCTGTTTCTTTGTACACTTCTTTGATGGAGGAGCCAGGTAATATATCGTGAAATTCCACTGTAAGAATCCTTTTCCATATTTCATCGATTTCTGATTGTTTTTCAAGATTAAATAAAGCATTTAGAACTTCAGTTTCAAAAATAGCATTTTCAGCCTTTTTATGAAGTCGTTTAATTTTGGACTGTGAAGATAATGTTCCTCTGTGAAGTTCAAGGTACAGCTCATTGTCCCATACGGGAAGTTTGGAGGTTTCTTTTTGTAAATTAAGACAAAAATCTTCAACTTTTGAAAATTCAACAACAGGTAAATCGGGTAATCTTTTTATAACTAAATAATTTTCGCACATTTCTTCAGTGGGTCCTCCACCACCATCTCCATATCCTACTGATACCATTGTAAAGGAGGAAAGGTCTTTTTGTTTGAAATTATTCCAGGTACTATAAATGGTTTTAGGTGATATATTTCCACCGTATCCACCTTCTTCGTTATTAAAACTGAAAAAGATTACTTCACTACCATCTATTCCTCTCCATTTACAAAGATCATAAGGAAATTCATTTGCTTCATTCCAATTTAATTTGGTAGTTATAAAGAAATCTATGTTGGATTCTTTTAATATTTGAGGAAGGATCCAAGAAAAACCAAATGCATCTGGTAGCCAACAAACTCTTGATTGTTTCCCGAATTTTTGAGTAAAATATTTTTGGCCATAGTAAAATTGTCTAATTAGTGATTCAGTTCCTGGAATGTTACAATCTGATTCTATCCACATGCCTCCTACTGGTTCCCATTGTCCGCTTTTAATAAGTTGTTTAATTTCTTTAAAAAGCTCAGGGGATTCTTTTTCCAGATCTTCATACATTTGGGCTGAGGATTGAGTGAAAATAAAATAAGGATATCTTTTTGCAAGCTGAATAGCGTTAGCAAAAGTTCTCAAAATTTTTCGTTTTGTTTCTTCTATTGGCCACAACCATGCATAGTCAATATGTGCGTGCCCTACCAAAAATACTTTTCCTATTTTCGGGAATATTTTATTTAAACTTTCAATCGTTTCTTTGTAGGAAGTGAATTTATTGAGAATTTCATTTTTTAATTCTGGAGTTATTCCGTATGAAACTGGAAAATCTATAGTAGACCATGTAGTTGTTATATCATATTCAATAGTGGGATTTTCAGTAACTTTCGTTATAAAATGACTTGTTGAATGAGAGTTGTTGATCGAATATAGAAATTGGTTTGTTAATTCTACCAATTTTTTTCTCAACGGTTCATTTTTTGTTTCTTCGCAGAGTTTAATTACATTAGATGTGTAATTTATAACTTTTTTAATTTCATTGTCAAATTCAATTAAATATGCTTCTTTGAACAATGGCTCTTCCTTTTTTCCAAATAGAGTTCTAGGTACTGTTTCTATCTTTATAGAATGAACACTGTTATCGCAAAATGGGGAAAGATTTACCATGGAATGATATACATTTATTTCTCCATATGGTTTATTATCCACTTTTACAAGGCTCTCCCCGCCAAACCAACCTGATAAGTAAGTTGGATTTTTCCTTTCAAGTTTTACGGTTGTTTCAAAAATTGCAGGGATTTTTTCTTCGTCCCATTTATATGGAAAAGTTATATCTAAGTCAAAATATTTCCAATTAAACAAGGGGGTTTTTTTTATAATAGAATATGGAGTTAGCTCTCCAAGAAGTCTTTTTAAATGTCTTATTTCAAAGTCTAACCTTCTTATCATCATATGCCTCCTATTCTGTATAGTTATATTTTATACTATTTTTATTTTTTTTAAAAAAAAGATGGCTCAATTTTGAGCCATCTCTTATTTTTGGAATTATTTACTACACTTTTTGTGATATTAGATCAATAATATCTTTTACTGTTTTGATTCTTGAAAGGTCCGAATCTTCAACTTTTATTCCAAACTCATCTTCAAAAGCCATAACAAGATCTACCATATCTAAAGAGTCCGCTCCTAAATCATCGGTTAAATTTTTGTCATCTGTTACTTCAGACACATCCACTCCAAGTTGTTCAGCAATAAGCTGTCTGATTTTTTCAATTTCTGCCATATTAACACCTCCTTTATCACAATAAAAATAATACCACATCAAAAAGTTAGTGTCAAGCAATAAAGTTAAATCGGTTTAATTTTTTAATAAAAACAAAACCTCCCATTTAATGGGAGGTTAAGTAAAGTCAAAAATTTAAATGTTTAGTAAAAAATTCAGCAGTTTTTCTAAAGGTTGTGTTTGGTAGGTGTTTGGTATCTTCAATATGCGGAGAGTAACTGAAAAATTCAAACAATTGAAGTAAGAAATCCAAAATATTTTCAGGTTCCTTGAAGTTGTCAATGAAGTCATCCAGTGAAGTTTTTTCATTTTCAAGGAGATCTGCGATTTTTTTAGAAATTGGGTAATGAAATTCGGAGATAATTTCTAAGGTTTTTTCAATTATAAATTCTATAGGGTCGTTAGTGAATAAAATAGAAAGATAAAATGTTGTTAATGTTTTTGCAAGAACAACTCCTTCGCCGTCGCCAAAAAGAGTAATAGAAATTTTGATAGCGT
Organism: Thermosipho atlanticus DSM 15807; assembly: GCF_900129985.1. Lineage (NCBI taxonomy): Bacteria > Thermotogati > Thermotogota > Thermotogae > Thermotogales > Fervidobacteriaceae > Thermosipho > Thermosipho atlanticus. The sequence goes on from NZ_FQXN01000004.1 coordinate 125,957, forward strand.
TTTTTTCTATAAGTATTGGGTCTGCCCCTGCAATGTACATACCTGAAATTATGAAGGGAATGAATTTATAAAATTCATTTTTCTTTTCCCCAATATTTTTAATCTTTAATGTTTCCATGAATTTATCTAGAAGGATTTCACCATTTTCATCGGTGAGATCGAATATTATTTCTAATTCTGAAAATGGGAAATCACATTCTTCTAATTTTTTCTCTATGTTATCTTTGTTTCTAAGCACATTTTTTAAAAATTCCGTGTATTCAGGATCGTATTCTTTTAATTCTTTTAAGATCTCTTCCTTTATACCTTCTATGAATAACTGAACCTTGAGATAATTCTCTCGATATTCGTCACCTGCGAGTTTAAGATTTTCTTTGGCTTCTTCGTAAAAACCAAGATTTTTTTGTAACAAACCAAGCTCATTGTATACTTCGGATGAGGGATAGTTATTTACTAGTTCTTTTAAAAGTTGAAGGGCTTGCAAATGTTTTCCTAATCTTGTTAAAGTATACGATAAATTGTAGGCAATTTCTGGCTTGTATTCAATCGATAGGGCTTCTTTGAAAACTTTTTCTGCATTTTCAAATTGATATCTTGTATTGTATAATACTCCAAGTCTTAAGTAAACTTCGGGTAATTTTTCAATTTTTAACGCTGCTTTATAGGCAAGTTCTGCATCTTTCAATTGATTATTTTCAAAATACACGTCACCGATTTTTAAAAGGGGTAAAGAAAATTCTTTGTTGAGTTCAAGAGATTTCATGTACATCTCTATGGCTTCATCATAGTCTTTTTTTAAATACAAGATATTTCCAAGTTCATAATACCCGAGGTAGAAATTTGGGTTTAGTGAAATTGCCCTTTTCAATTCAATTTCCGCATTATCATAATCGGAAAGTTTTGAAAATAGTAGGCCTAAATAAAAGTGATATCTGTAATCGTACATAGTGTTCTTTGCTTTTTCTAAATATTCTTTTGCTTTTTCTAATTGGTTTTTGTTTAGGTGTTTTTTAAACGCTTCGTAATAAAAATAAGCAAGATAACTACCCCAGTAGTCATTTTTTTCAATTTCATATTGAGCTTCAAGACCTCTTATTATAACTTCTAACGGTATTTTATCTATTTCTGTAATTAGAGGTAAATCTTCCACTAATACTGGAAGTTTTATTGGAAGATTATGTGTTTTCGCTATTTCCGGTTTTATTGGCAAGTAAACTATTGCTTTAATTTTTTTCCCCTCCTAACCTATTTTTCCAAGTTTTCTACCTGCAATTATATGAAAGTGTATGTGATGAATCTCTTGACCTGCTTCTCTACCATTGTTAACAACAACTCTATAACTTTCAAATCCAAGCTTTTTTGAAATATCTTTGATGATTGAAAATATTTTCCAAAATCTTCTTCTGTCATCTTCACGTAATTCATTGATTGTTGGTACGTGTTTTTTATAAATTAGTAATAAATGTATAGGAGCAACAGGTTTTATATCTTTTATTATTATAAAATCTTCGTCCTCAAACAACTTTTCTGAGGGTATTTCTCCATTGATTATTTTGCAAAAAACACAATCCATATATTTTCCCCCTTTTTTCAATATTCTTCGATTATAGAAGAATTATCTTTTTGAATTTCCAAGTATACGGTAAATTTTTTTGAAATTTTGGATTTAAACAATGAGAGTTTGTGGATCGTTATTTTGTTAAGTGTGGCAACTGAATAATTTGATAGATTAAGAGATTCAAATAAAGTGTTTTTTGAATGAAGGTACACACCTTTATCTAATTTTGCGTCTAAGATGTTTGAATCGATTAACTTTATGTTTGTAAAATTTTCAATTTTAAAAGAAAAAGAAGTTAGATTGTAAGCTCTTACATTTGTAAAACCTTCAACATGAAGATTGTTAACTAAAGAATTGTTAATTATTACAGTTCTTGAGCTTACAATATTTAGATTTGTAATAGTTGAATTTTCAATCACCAAAAGAGGTATAAATTTGACAGAGAAATTTTCAATTATAGAGTTTTTGACAATAGCAACATTTGTTTTAGAAAGTGAGATATTTTCTTGCTTTAAATTGTCCAAGAATAGGAGTTTACCTCCATTTGAACTTATGTTTCCATTAATATTGGAAGAATTTATATAAATTGTGCCGTTTTGTTGTAGATCTATATCTAATTTTCCAGATATTTTTACATTCTCGGGGATATAAATATTTCCCTTTATTGTAAATTGTACAGGACCAACAGTTTTTAACTCTACGTTTGGTTCGAAAAACAATGTTGATTGTGTAGGTATAATTATTCTTCCAATAGCTTTGTATGGAGAATTTGAAGAGAGTAATATAATTTTGTTACTGATTCCTCCTAAAGGAACTTTTGAATCAAGAGGAGTAATATTACTTACACTGGGTTTTATATATTCAAATCCGCCTAAATTTCCTGCTTCGTCTTTACTACAAACTACTATAGGGTTATAGTCAGGTCGAGTTGTGTTTTTGGTATTTAAAGGTTTAAAAAAATCTGTTCGCGAGTTTAAGTTAACTTCAGTAACTGGTTTTTCAAAAATTACTAAGTTTGGATCTTTTAAAATATAATTTGTGTTTGTCGGTGGAACAGTGTCAACAATAACTTTGAAAATAAATTCTTCAAATTGTCCAACTAATCTTAATACATGGGCACCGTCTTCATAATCGATACCATTGATTTTGTTGTTAGTTATTTCTTCACCATCAAAGAAAGCGGTTAAACCGTCGAATTCAAAATATTCATCGTTTATTCCTACAAATCTTGGAATATTAAAGGCAAAGCTGAAAGAACTAGTTAAAAGTATTAAAAGAAGAATTATTTTTTTCATTTATACCTCCAGCCATTCTCCGGGTTTTAATATTTTACATTGGACGTCTAATTTTTCAACAAGTATTTTGAATTTTTCCGCATCTGCTTTTATAATGTCCCAGGTATTGTAATGCATTGGTATAACAATCTTTGGTTGAATTATTTCTACTGCTTTTACGGCATCATCCACGTCCATTACAAAGTTCCCACCAATTGGCAATAACGCAATATCAACTCCTTTTACAAATTCCATATCTTTGGTTAGGCCAGTATCTCCTGCGTGATATATACTTTTTTCCATTTTTAAGAGGAAACCACCCGGATTTCCTCCATAAATTATTTCGTCATTTTCAATTATCCCAGAACCATGAACGGCAGGAGTCATTTTTAATTTACCGAAATCGAACTCTTTTGAACCACCTATATGCATTGGATGAACATTTTTAACACCCTTCTTTTGAAGGTAATTACAAATTTCAAAATTAGAAATCACGGTTGAATTGAATTTTTTTGAAAGTTCTACAGTGTTTCCAATGTGATCTCCATGTCCATGTGTCACAAGTATATAATCAATTTGGGGTAATTGGAAATCGATTGGAAATGCGGGATTGCCACTGATAAAGGGATCGATAATAATACTTTTCTTGCTTTCTATTAAAAACACTGCATGACCTAGAAAAGTAATTTTCATAGTTACACCTCCTCCCATTTAATTATACTCTATAATATACTAATTGTGCAAGAAAATTACTTTTTTATAAATTTTGATTCATGGTAGAATCATATAGGGGTGATTTGATTGAAAGTAGATTTGCTTTTCGCAGAAATAGGTTCAACAACCACAGTAATAACTGCATTTGATGGTTTTGGTAATAAAGTAAAGATAGTAGGTCAAGGAGAGCATTGGACTACTGTAAACGAAGGCGATGTAACTATTGGAATTGAGAAAGCGATAAATAATTTAAAAGAAAAAATAAAAGAGAAAAATCTGACTTGGGAAAAATTTGCAGCCTCTAGCAGTGCGGCAGGAGGCTTAAAAATGACTGTTCACGGTCTTGTATATGATATGACTGTTCGAGCGGCAAGGGAGGCTGCCCTTGGAGCAGGAGCCGTTATTAAATACGTAACGGCTGGAAAGATGGATGAGTTTCATCTTAATAAGATTAAAGAAATTTCTCCTAAATTAATTCTCCTTGCAGGAGGGGTAGATTACGGTGAGAAAGAGACAGTAATTCATAATGCAAAGCTTCTTTCAAAATTAGATTTAGATGTTCCAATAATTTTTGCGGGAAACATTGCTGCAGCTGAACAAGTTGAATATATCTTGAGTAATGCTGGAAAGAAAGTTTTTATAACGGAAAATGTTTATCCAAAGATAGATGAATTAAATGTTGAGCCAACAAGAAATGTTGTTAAAGAAGTATTTGCACAAAATATTACAAAAGCACCTGGTATGGAAAAAATTTATGATATTGTAGATTATAAAATTCATACAACTCCCGGTGCGGTAATGAAAACTGCAGAGTTGTTATCTGAAATGTTTAATGATGTCGCAGTAGTAGATATTGGTGGCGCTACTACTGATATTGATTCTGTTACAGAAGGAAGTAAAGAAATACAAAAAATAACAATTTCTCCTGAACCGATTGCCAAAAGAACGGTTGAAGGGGACTTAGGACTGTTTGTTAATGCAAAAACAGTAATTGATATGATTGGTGAAGAAAATTTAAGAAAAGAGTTTGAAAATTTCGATGAACTTGTGAAAAGGATCTCTCCATATCCAAAATCAGACAGTGACGAATATTTTATATCAAGGCTAGCTTTGTATTGTTTTCAGCAAGGACTTAGGAGACATGTAGGTAAGAAGAAACATTTGTATACTCCACTTGGAAGAAAGTTAATTGCTGAAGGTAAAGATTTGACAGCTGTAAAATATTTGTTTGGTACAGGAGGTTTTTTAAGTAGGTCAAAATATGCTAAAAATGTATTAAATTCTATTAATCATCTTTCTAGGCTTCATCCAATGAAACTTCTTCCTCAAGAAGAAGTAAAGATTTTTAGAGATAAGTATTATATTTTTGCTGCCATAGGAGTTATTTCCTCTGAAATTGATAGGAAAATAGCAAAAGATATTTTAGAAATTGATATAGAAAAGTTAGGAGGATGATCATGTACGAAAAGGAAAAAGTTTTGGTTGTTTCAACAGATGAAATTAACAGGTTGTGTAAAGGTAGAACAGGACTAGTTGAGGTACCTGAATGTGATATAATTAATTTAATAAAAGAAAAAGGTTTTTTTTTGGACAGAGAGAAAGCCGAATTTGATGAATCAATAAGACAAGTCATTCCATATATTCTTTTAAAAGAAGATGGAAAATTCCTACTTTTTAAAAGAACTACTGCTCAAGGTGAAAAAAGACTGCATAATAAGATTGCTATTGGGGTCGGTGGACATGTAAATTTAGATGATTCATCAGATCCTTTGGAAGCTTTTTACAAAGGGCTTAGAAGGGAAATAGACGAAGAAGTGGATGTCGAAATAAAGAAACTTGAATATGTGGGAATAATAAATGTAGTTGATACACCAGTTAGTAGGGTTCACGTGGGTTTATGTTATATTGCAGAAGTTAAATATAACGGATTGGTAGAAAAGGAGAAATTTGAAGAGATTTTTTCAAATAGTCCTTTTGATTATTTAGAGGAGATGGAAGGATGGAGCAGAGCGGTAGTCGAATACTTAGAGCATATGCAAAAATAAATCTTTTTCTTGATGTTGTAAGAAAAAGAGATGATGGTTATCATGAAATAGTGTCTCTTTTTCAAAATATTTCAATGTATGATAGGTTGATAATCTCAAAAATTGAGCGAGGAATAGAAATCAAATCAAATATTAATTTTTCAAATAATATTTTGTATAAAGTATGGGAAATCTTTACTAGAGAATATGGCATTCCAAATTTTGGATTAAAAATAATATTAGAAAAAAACATTCCGGTTGAAGCTGGATTGGGGGGCGGAAGTTCCGATGCTGCTGCTTTTTTGAAATACCTTGGCGATGAGTATGGAATTCAAAAGGAAGAATTATTCAAATTAGCTTCAAAAATAGGAAGTGATGTACCATTCTTTTTAGAAGGTGGTACAGCAATTGTAAAAGGAAAAGGTGACGAGATAGAAAAACTTCCACCAATTAAAGGTTATAAAGTAAAGGTCATTGCTACAAACAGAGGAATATCTACAAAAAATGCCTATGAAATGTTGAAACCTTCCTTATTTGGAAAGGCAGGATGTAATGTTTACAATTTGTACGAAGCGTATCAATTGCGCGATTTGAGAAATATTCAGAAATGTACATATAACATTTTTGAAAAAGTCGTATTGCCAATTAGGTCTGATATTATTGCAAATATAAAAAAATTAAAGAAAGATTACTTTGCAGTTTCAATGACTGGTAGTGGGAGTGCAGTTTTTGGAGTTTCTTTAAATACGGGAGAATTTGAGTTTGTTCCTAGAGGTGTAGATTATGAGGAAATTGAGCTATAAAGAATTGGTAATTCCAAATAAAATTTTACCAAGAGTAAACACAACAAAAAATGTTAGCCCTTGCGAAACTTACATTGGACAGGAAAGTGCTTTTAAGGCAATTAATTTTGGTCTTTCCATGGATAAGAAAGGTTACAATATTTTTGTTGTAGGTCCTAGTGGGACTGGTAGAAGGTCTTTTGTTAAATCTTTTGTTAGTACATATGCAAAAAAGAAAGAAAAACAAGATGATATAGCTTATTTGGTTGATCTTGATAACCCATATTCTGCTAAAGTTGTTTTATTACCTGCAGGTTCTGGAAAACTTTTGAAAGATAGACTTCAGAAACTTTCAGATGAACTTTTTACAAGACTTCAGAGAACCTTTGAAAGTGAAGAATATGAAGAAAAAAAGAAAGAAATTGAAAACGAATATAAGGAAAGAAAAAACAAAATATTGCAAGAATTATCTAAGAAAGCTTTTAAATTAGGATACATTGTTAAAATGTCTCCCACAGGTATTGTTTATGTGCCAGCTTTAGATGGTAAACCGATGACACCTGAACAATTTGAAAATTTGTCAGAAGAATTAAAGAGCATGTATGAGGAAAATGCAAAAAAGGTTGAACATTTAATTTCTGGAGTGGTTCATCGATTAAGAAAGCTCGATTCCGAATATTCGGAAAAATTTAACGACTTAGATAAATACGCAATATTGTTTTCGGTAGAGGCTTTGTTTGAAGAGTTAAAAAATGAATTTTCATACAGTGAAAAACTTGTTCAACATTTCCAAGAATTAAAGGATCATATAGTTAAAAATAGCGAAAGATTGAAAAATCTTGATGAAGCAAAGGTATATTTAAAACATATTTTGACTGTAAATTTGATAGTTGATAACTCAGATGTAATTGGTGCCCCTGTAGTCTTTGAAACAAATCCAACTTATCCAAACTTATTTGGAAAAATTGAATATATATCAAAAATGGGGATTTCTTATACAGATTTTACCCTTATTAGAGGAGGAGCTATTCATAGGGCAAACGGAGGATATTTGATATTAAACGCCGAAGATATTTTCAAATATCCGTATGTTTGGGATAAGTTAAAGAAAACGTTGTTAACTGAAAAGATTGAAATAGAAAATCTTGATGCCGCATATGGTGTAAATCCTACCATTTCTTTGAAACCTGAACCAATAGATCTAGATTTGAAAGTTATAATAATTGGAACGCCTGATTTGTATTATTTGTTGTATGAATATGATGAAGATTTTCAGAAATTGTTTAAAGTAAAAGTAGAATTTGATTGGGAGATAGACGCAACTTTGGAAAATGTAAAACAATATTATTCATTTATTTCAAATGTTGTAGAAACCAATAATTTAAAACCACTAACTTCTAAAGCTTTGAAGAAAGTAATTTGGTATTCTATGAGATTAGCGGAAAATAGAGAAAAACTATCAATGAAAATGGGAAAGGTGACAAATTTAATATTAGAATCGGATCATTATTCGACACTTAGAAATTCAGATGTAATAGATGCAATTGATATTGAGACTGCAATAGAAGAATATGAAAATAGAGTAAAAATTTATAGAGAAAAATACGATGAGGCTTTAAAAAAGAATGAAATAATGGTAGAAACTTCAGGCGAGCGAGTTGGACAGATTAATGGATTAACGGTGATACATTTGGGTGATTATTCGTTCGGACATCCAATAAAAATAACGGCAAAAACGTACGTAGGAAGTGTAGGAATAATAGACATACAAAGAGAATCAGAATTAAGTGGAAATATACATAGCAAGGCAGTTTTAACACTTATAGGTTATTTGGGCGGAAAATATGCAAAGGAGATACCTTTTTCATTGGGAGTTTCTATTAGTTTTGAACAAGTGTATGGAGTTGTTGAAGGGGATAGTGCTTCACTTGCAGAAACTATAGCAATAATATCGGCTATATCTAAGATACCGATAAAACAATCAATAGCAGTTACTGGTTCTATAAATCAACATGGTTATGTTCAACCAATAGGAGGGGTTAATGAAAAGATTGAAGGATTTTATAGATTATGTAAACATAGAGGACTTGATGGTACTCACGGAGTTGTAATTCCGGAAGCTAATGTTAAAAATTTGGTTTTATCTAGAGAAATTTTGAAAGATATTAGAAATGGAAAATTTAATATTTGGACAGTAAACTCTGTGGACGAAGCAATTGAAATTTTAACTGGTAAACCCGCGGGTAAGTTAACAGCAAGAGGAACTTATCCAAAGGGTTCTGTGAATTATTATGTAGTAACAGAATTAAAGAAGACATATGAAAAATTGGAAGGTAAGAAAAGAAAGAAGTAACGGAGGGGATTATTTTGAGGATACTTAGTGGTATGAGACCAACTGGAAGTTTACATATTGGACATCTTTTTGGTGCATTACAATCTTGGGTTGATTTGCAGGAAAAAGGTCATGAGTGTTTTTATTTTGTAGCAGATTGGCACGCTTTAACAACTCACTATAATGAAACCGGTGAAATAGTTAAAAATTCTATTGAACTTGTGAAATCTTACTTAGCCGTTGGAATTGATCCTGAAAAGTCGACAATATTTATTCAGTCAGAAATAAAAGAACATGCCGAGTTAACTTTACTTTTTTCAATGTTCGTTTCTGTTTCAAGACTTGAAAGGGTACCAACTTACAAAGAAATTAAACAGCAACTTTCTGAGAGAGATCTTTCAAATGCAGGTTTTCTAATTTATCCTGTTCTTCAGGCTGCAGATATTTTGATTTATCTTGCTGAGGGAGTTCCTGTTGGTGAAGATCAAGTATATCATATAGAACTAACACGAGAAATTGCCAGAAGATTTAATTATTTGTATGAAGAGGTATTTCCTGAACCAGAACCGGTCCTTTCTAAAGTTCCAAAGTTGCTTGGAACAGATGGGCGTAAAATGAGTAAGAGTTATGGTAATACAATCCCTCTAATTTCAAACGAACAAGAATTAAGAAAAATGATAATGCCCATGATTACAGATCCTGCAAGAAAGAGGAGAACAGATCCAGGTAATCCAGAAAAATGTCCTGTTTGGGATTATCACAAGGCATTTGGTATTTCGGAAGAAGACGCTGAGTGGGTAAAAGATGGATGTACTAACGCCAAGATTGGATGTGTAGATTGTAAAAAGCTTTTGTTAAAAAATATGAGAGAAAAACTTGAACCAATTTGGGAAAGATACAATAGTTTAAGTGATGGTTTTGTAAGAGATGTAATTGTGGAAGGAAATAGAAAAGCAAGGAATGTTGCTAAAGAAACCATGCAAAAAGTGAAAAACGCAATGAAATTGGATTATGATTTACTAAAATAATAGGGGGTGGACAATGAAAGAATGGTTATTAATTTATTGGGATGAAATATTATTTTCGGTTATAACGATTATAATTGCATGGATTTTCTACAAATATTTGTCGAAATTAATACAAAAATCTTTAAAGGTATTGGGAAAAGATTTAAAAGCCCCTAAAACTGTGAATTTCTTTATGGGGTTAGTAATATCGATATTTGCAATTTTGGTACTTTTAAATATTTGGAATGTTGATCTTATGCCTTACATAGCAGGTCTAGGTATATCAGGTATTGTCGTAGGTCTTGCACTACAAGAACCGTTAGCCAATTTTATATCAGGGATACTTGTAATGACAACGAGAAAATTGTTTGAAGGAGAAGTTGTTGATGTAAATGGAATATCAGGAATAGTTGATGAAATAAAAATAAATCATAGTTATTTAAGAACTTTTGATGGAAAACTTGTTTTACTTCCAAACAAAAGTGTTTGGAGTGGTACAGTTACAAAATTTTGGCCAGGTCCCGTGAGAAGAGTAAAAATGGATGTAGGAGTGTCGTATAATAGTGATTTAGAGACGGTTTTAAAACTTTTACAAAGAGCTATAGATGAAGAACCTTTGGTAGTGAAAGATGGCGTTAGTAATTTTATAGCTTTTAAGCAATTTGGTTCTAGTTCAATAGATTTTACAGTTTATTTTTGGGTTGAGAGAAGTACTTACTTTGATGCTGTTAATGCTCTTGCAGTGAGAATAAAGAAAATATTTGATGATGAAGGTGTTGAAATACCATTCACTCAAATTGATGTACATATGAAAAATTAAGGTATGATCAAACTTCCTCCCTTTGACAAAAATTTAGGTAGAGAGATTAAAACAGTAGATATTGATGGCCACAAACCGACTCATGCATCGGTTCTTCTGTTGTGGTATTCAAAACCAACTTCTGATGTAAAAAAAGTGTGTGAATTAGGAGCAGGCACTGGTTTTGTGACTTTTGGTTTATCCAAGCTTTATGGATTAAAAGTAATTGGAATAGAAAAAGAAAGAGATTTTTATGAAAGAGCTCTTAAAGGGAAAGTATTGAATGAAAATTTGGATGTTGAGTTTTTTAACATAGATGTGGAAGAAGTGAAAAATAAGTTCTCTCCAGAATCTTTTGACATGGTAGTTTTTAACCCTCCATTTCATCCTTCCTCAGATAGTCCGAACAAATATCGAAAAATTAGTAGAAAAGGGGATATAACGCTATTAAAAAAGTTTGTCAAATCTGCTTTTTATTTACTGAAAAACAAGGGAACTTTTGTTAGTATTGCTTCACCATACAAGCTTCCAAGTTTTATTTCTATACTTGTAAATAGTAGATTAGTACCCCAACAAATGTGTATTGCGTATGGTAAGAAAGCTGAATTGGTTTTAATCCGTGGTAAAAAGAATGGTGGAGAGCATCTTGAAATTGATGATCCAGTGTTTTTAAAATAAAAAAGGGGCTTTAAAGCCCCTTTTTTGGCTGGGAGGGGTGGATTCGAACCACCATTGGCGGATCCAGAGTCCGCAGTCCTGCCATTAGACGACCTCCCAAATTCTTCTTATATTTTAGCATATAACGTGATAAAATCAAGATAGAAAGTGAAAGGGGGAATTCTATGAATCTATTGAAAGTTTTAGGTCCAGTTATGGTAGGCCCCTCAAGTTCCCACACATTGGGAGCTTTAAAAATTGCAAGGTTTGTTTATAAATTAATTGGCGGAGTACCAGATGAAGTGACCTTTATTCTACATGGTTCTTTTTCTAAGACTTATAAAGGGCACGGTACTGATAGAGCCTTATTAGCTGGAATAATTGGATTGCGCCAAGATAATCCGGAAATAAAAAATGCATATGAAATAGCAAAAAATTTTGGGTTAAAATTCCACTTTAAGTTAGAGGATTTGGGCGATGTACATCCAAATACAGTAAAAATAAAAGTAAAAAGGGATAATGTTTTTCATGAAATCGAAGGTTCTTCCATAGGTGGAGGCGATATAAAAATAACCTTTATTGATTCTGTACCATGCGAGCTTTCTTGGGATTATGATACTTTAGTAATTGTCAACAAAGATGCTCCAAGTGCATTAAAGAGTATTTTAGCTACTATTAAAGTAAATGTGGCAAATCTTTATTTAAGAAGAATAAATCTTCTTCAAGAAAAAGCTTTAACTATAATTGAACTTGATGAACCTATAGAAAATATTGAAGAGATAAAAAGTTTGCCAAGTGTATTTGAATGTTATTTCATTAGGAGGGATAATTAATGTACACATGGAAAGATATTCAAAAAATGTGTAAGTCGTTACCTCTTCATGAGGTAATTTTAAATTTGGAGATGTTTGAAACAGGTGTTGATCCAAAAAAATTAAGAGGCAAACTTTCTGATATGCTTAGAATAATACTTGAAGAAGCGAAAGATCAGTATGGAAAAAAACACAAAACACTTACAGGAATGACTGGTGAAAATGCGTATAAGTTGAATAAACATGTTCCAAAGTTTTTGAGTGAATTTAGCTATATTGCTACAGTGACCGCATTATCAATTGCAGAAAGTAATGCAAGTATGGGAAGAATTGTTGCATGTCCTACAGCAGGAGCATCTGGAATTATCCCTGGAGTATTTTATGCAATCGAAAAGGTATATAAACCGGATTTTGAAAAATTACTTGATTCGTTTATCGTAGCTGGAGGAGTAGGAAAAGTAATCGCTAATAAGGCAACAATTTCAGGTGCAGCTGGTGGATGCCAAGCAGAAATTGGTACTGCGGCTGCTATGGGAGCAGCAGCTTTATCATATTTTATTTCAAATGATCCTGAAAAAGTTGCTAATGCATCTGCGTTAGTGTTGAAATCAGTTATGGGTTTAGTGTGTGATCCAGTAGGAGGATTTGTAGAAGTACCTTGTGTGAAAAGGAATGGAAATCTGGTTAATCTTGCTATTTCATCCGCTGAGCTTGCTTTAAGTGGAATCAAGAGCATTATACCTTTTGATGAAGTAGTAGATGCAATGAAAAGAGTAGGAAGTACTCTCCCACAAAATCTTCGCGAAACTGGAGAAGGTGGAATTGCCAATACTCCAACTGCTAAAAATCTTATTTTGAATTTACGAAAATTCCTGATTTAACCCCAACAAATACATTTATTTCAATTTAACTTAGAATATCAATAAAATACTAATCACTTCAACTGTTTACAACAGTAAATTGTTATGTTATCATTAAATTGATAAAATTTAAAACTAAATTTTTTTAAAAAAAGGGGGGGTAATATGGCAAATGATGGAAAGAGTGCGAGTTTAAAGAATTGGTTAAAGAGTAATCCTACAATTCAAGAACTTAAATCCAAAGCAAAAAAGTTAGGGTTAAAGGTTAAAAGGATGATGAAAAAAAGAGAAGTTGTGAAATTATTTGAGGATTATATTAAAAAACTTGAGAAGTTTGAAGAAATAGAATTAAACAATAAATCTTCTTCATCTTCCTCATCTCCTTCAAAACCCTCAAAAGATATTCAAAGAACTCCACAAGAAACCACTTCAGAAATTCCTCAAACGTATAACAAAGATAAATTAGTGCTCATGCCCGTTAATCCTAATTGGATACATGTTTACTGGGATTTTTCTGAAAGTACGAGAAATATATTGAAAAATCTTCCAAATGGTACAAGAACGGTACTTCGAATATATGATGTAACTTTTATTAATTTCAAAGGAAATAATGCCCATAGAACATTTGAAATTTTGATTGATATAAACAATCAAAAAAATTATTATTTTAATGTCCCAATGCCTAATGCTGATTATATGTCCGAATTAGGTTATCTTACAAGAGATGGCAGGTTCGTTCCTATTTTAAGATCAAATGTTTGTAGAACTCCATCTAATTCTCCAAGCCAAAGTACAAGGGAAAGATGGCTTGATATTAGGAAAAAGAGAAAAATTGTCAATCCTTCAGATGGGCCAGTTATTAAAGAAGTGGAAAGGGTTGCAAGTTCTATATTTGGGTTAGAAAGAGAGATTTCAAAAACTTTGTCTGGGAAAAGTTTTAACTGGCAGTTAATTAGCGTGTTTAGAAGTGGAAGGGGGATATAACATGCCAAAAGGAAATATAATCCTTGTGCTTCATGCACATCTTCCTTATATACATCATCCACAGTATGACTTTTTCTTAGAAGAAAATTGGTTGTTTGAGGCAATTACAGAAACGTATGTTCCCCTTTTACGGATCTTTAAAAGACTTGAGGATGAGAACAAAAAATTTCACCTTACTATGACAATTACTCCCCCTTTAATGGAAATGTTAGCAAACGAAGATTTACAGCAGAAGTACATTGCGAAAATGGAGAAGTTAATAAAGCTTGCTGAGAGGGAAATAGAGAGGACAAAAAGTGAGAATTCAAAGAAACATAAGATGGCTAAATTTTATTACAAAGATTTTAAAGAAATATTGTATATTTTTAAAGAATTATATAAAGGTAATATATTAAAAGGTTTTAGAGAATATATGGAAAAGGGTTATCTTGATATTATTACTTGCAATGCAACACACGGATTTCTTCCTTTTATGGAACAATATCCTCAAGCTATCCGAGCGCAGATTGAGCAAGGTGTAAAGACATATGAAAAACATATGGGGAAAAAACCACGGGGAATTTGGCTTGCAGAATGTGCATACTTTCCAGGATTAGATAAATATTTAGCAGAATATGGAATAGAATTTTTCTTTGTCGATTCACATGGATTTTGGTATGCAGATGAAAAACCCAGATACGGAGTTTATAGGCCTGTAATAACTCCAAATAATGTGTTTGTTTTCGCCAGAGATCCTGAGAGTAGCGAACAAGTTTGGAGTGCTGATATAGGTTATCCTGGTGATGGAAGATATAGGGAGTTTTATAGAGACATAGGATTTGATAGGGAATTTGAATATATAAAACCATATATAGATCCAAGTGGAGTAAGAGTTAACACTGGTATTAAATACCACAAAATAACTGGTAAAGATGTTCCGCTTAATGAAAAAGAGTTTTATGATATTGATGAAGCTAAAAAAGTTGCCAAAGAACATGCGTTGGATTTTTTGAGAAAAAAAGAAATGCAAGCTTCTAATTTGTTAAATATTTTTGAAGGTTTGGAACCTATAATAGTTGCTCCGTTTGATGCTGAACTATTCGGGCACTGGTGGTATGAGGGACCAATTTTTCTAGAAGAATTTTTGAGACATGTTGATGGCAGTAAATTTGTTCGAACAACGAAAGCTTCTGATATAGTAGATATTGTGGAAAAAGTTCAAATAGTTACTCCTGCTGCTTCTACTTGGGGTGCAAATGGTTACAATGAAGTTTGGTTAAACGGTTCTAACGATTGGATATATCTTCATCTTCATGAGCTTGTTGAAAAAATGACAGAGGCAGCTCAGAAATATCCTGATCCTTCTGAAACCCCTTCTGAAATAAAAAGAGCTTTGAATCAAATGGCGAGAGAATTATTGCTTGCACAATCGAGTGATTGGGCATTTATAATGACAACAAATACAAGTGTGGAATATGCTGTTAACAGAACTAAAACACATGTGAAACGTTTTTTAGAATTGTATGAAATGGTTATTAGTGGTAAAATAGACATGAGAAGACTTTCACATTATGAATGGATTGACGATATCTTCTCAGAAATAGACTATAGTATGTATCTGAAAGTCTGACAACAAATTTTAGCGAGGAGGGATAAAAGTGCCCGCAAAATATTTTGAAATAAGATGGCATGCAAGAGCAGGGCAAGGTGCAAAAAGTGCATCGCAAATGCTAGCAGAAGCAGCACTAGAGATGGGAAAATATGTTCAATCTTTCCCAGAATACGGTGCTGAAAGAACGGGTGCTCCAATGAAAGCTTTTAACAGGATAGCTGATGTGCCAATCCTTGTCCACAGTTCTGTAGAAAGTCCAGATGTCGTGATCGTTATTGATGACACCATGCTTGGTCATCCAGATTTAGTCACTGGTGTTAAAGAAGATACTATTTTTATAGTCAACACAACGAAAGATATAGAATTTGTCAAAGAAAAACTTGGAATTTCTGGAAAAATATGTGTCGTACCTGCAACTGATATTGCATTAGAAGAGATTAAAAGAGGAATCCCAAATACAGTGATGTTGGGAGCTATAGCAAAAGTTACTGGTGCCATTACTTTAGAAAGTGCTGAAAAAAGAATTAGAAAAACATTTGGAAAAAAGTTTTCTGAAGAAATAGTTGAAGCTAACATTAGAGCATTGCGCCGTGGATTTGAGGAGGTGAAATGTAATGGCTGAACTCAAAAATTGGAAGGAAATACCAATTGGTGGAATTATTGACAAACCAGCTACGGCAAAAGAATATCAAACTGGTACTTGGAGAGTAATTAGACCTGTTTATCAACCTGAGAATTGTATTAATTGTATGATGTGTTGGCTTTATTGTCCAGATCAAGCTATTAAAATTGAGGTCGTAGATGGTAAACCAAAGATGAGAGGATACAACTATTATTACTGTAAAGGTTGCGGACTTTGTGCCAATGTTTGTCCAAAATCAAATGATAAATTACCTGAAGAGAAACGTGCAATAGTAATGAAACCTGAAACGGATTTTCAGGATTGAGGAGGTGTGTGACGTGCCAGAAGTAAAAAATAGACAAGCAGTTACAGGTGCTCAGGCAGTTGCAAATGCAATGCGTCAAATAAATCCAGATGTTGTGGCAGCTTATCCTATTACTCCACAAACACCGGTGGTAGAATATTTTGCTCAATATGTTGCAGATGGTGTTGTTGAAACTGAAATGATTCCTGTTGAAAGCGAACATAGTGCAATGAGTGCAGTTGTTGGTGCTGCAGCTGCTGGTGCAAGGGCCATGACAGCAACGGCGGCTAACGGTCTTGCATTAATGCATGAAATAGTTTATATAGCTGCATCTTCAAGGTTACCAATAGTAATGCCTGTTGCAAATAGAGCTCTTTCAGGACCAATTAATATTCACTGTGATCACAGTGATGCTATGGCTGAAAGAGATTCTGGCTGGATTCAACTTTGGGCTGAAAATGCACAAGAAGCATATGATTTAACATTGATGGCTATTAAATTAGGAGAACATGAAGATGTAAGATTACCTGTTATGGTTAATTTTGATGGTTTTATTATTTCCCATGGCGTAGAAGTTGTAGATTTCTTAGATGATGAAGTTGCAAAGAAATTTGTTGGTGAACCAAATCCAAAATATCCGTTGCTTGATGTAGAAAACCCCGTCACATATGGTCCATTAGATTTATATGATTATTATTTTGAACATAAAAGACAACAAATTGAAGCTATGAAACATGTGAAAAGGGTGTTTAAAGAAGTAGCTGAAGAATTTGAAAAAATTTCGGGAAGAAAATATGAAGTTCTTGATAAATATATGATAGATGATGCAGAATATATAATGATTGCTCTTGGTTCAACTGCAGGAACAATTAAATATACTGTGGATCTTTTGAGAGAACAAGGGCATAAAGTTGGGGTCATTAAACCCTGGATTTTTAGACCTTTCCCAAAGAAAGAACTTCAAGAATTGTTAGATGGAAGAAAAGCGGTTATAGTTCTTGATAGAGCTGCATCTTTTGGCGCAGAGGCTCCACTATATGAAGCAGTAAAGAGCGCATTATACAATGTATCATCCAAACCATTGATTGGAAGCTATGTATACGGACTTGGCGGAAGAGATATTAAAATTGAACATATTAAAAAAGCATTTGAGGATGCTTTCTCAGGTGATCTTAACCCAGATGAAGAAAGATATCTTGGACTCAGAGAATGAGGAGGTGTAATGGATGGCTTTAAATATAATGCAATTAGCAACGATGTTTGCAGATAAAAATCCAGGAATAACTCAGGGACATAGACTTTGTCCTGGATGTGCTGCCCCCAACGTGGCAAAGTTTGCCCTTATGACAGCACAGTCCCTTGGTTATACACCTGTTGTAGGTCTTGCAACTGGCTGTTTGGAAGTTTCAACAACTATATACCCATTTACAGCTTGGAATGTTCCTTACATTCACAACGCTTTTGAAAATGTTGGAGCAACAATAAGTGGTGTTGAAACAGCGTATAGAGCACTTGCAAAAAAAGGAAGAATTGTGGATCCAAACAAAAAATATGCTTTCTTTGCTTTTGCTGGTGATGGTGGAACATACGATATTGGACTTCAATCACTTTCAGGTGCAGTAGAAAGAGGTCACAAGTTTATATACATTGTATATGATAACGAAGGATACATGAATACTGGAAACCAAAGATCAGGTTCAACTCCTGCAGGTTCACAAACAACAACACAACCCGTAGGTAAAAAACTTCCTGGGAAAGTACAGCTTAAAAAGAATATTGTAGAAATAATGGCTGGTCATGAGAATGTATATGTAGCAACAGTTTCAACATCAGAACCAATGGATTTCTTTAAAAAGATAGAAAAGGCTTTAGAATTTGATGGTCCAGCATTTATTGCAGCATTTTCACCATGTGTAAGATTTTGGAGAGTTAATGATGATAAAGCAGTAGATATTTCAAAACTTGCCATTGAAACAGGGTATTGGCCATTGTATGAAGTTGAAAGAGGAGTTTATAGAATTACCAAGAAGGTAAAAGAATTAAAACCAGTAATAGAGTTTATTAAGGCCCAAGGAAGATTTAGAAATCTTTTGAAAAGATCTGATGCCGATGAAATTATTGGAGAACTTCAAGAGTACATTACAAGAAGATGGGAAAGACTTCAAATTCTTGAGGAAGCAACAAAAGATAAACCAATAAGATAATGAGTTTTCATTATACTTCATATTTAAACAAGGCTCTTTTTAAAAAGAGCCTTGTTTTTTGGTATATAATAGTAAGGAGGTGATGGAATGGCTGATTTGTTTACAATAATATTTCAGATTTTTTGGATGGTACTGATTGTAAGCAGTTTAACACCATTATTTAAAAGTTTTTCACTTCATGCATCAAGGGAAGGGATAATTAGAAGTATAGAGAAAAAAAGAAATAGTAGAGTTATTACACTTATCCATCGGGAAGAGTCTATAAGTTTATTTGGTGTTCCTATAAGAAGGTACATTGATATAGAAGATTCTGAAGAATTAATTAGAGCTATAAAAATGACCCCAAATGATATGCCAATTGATATAATAATTCATACTCCAGGTGGTCTTGTACTAGCAGCGGAACAGATTGCAAATGCTTTGAAAAAACATAAAAGAAAAGTCACAGTATTTGTACCACATTATGCAATGTCTGGAGGAACTTTAATAGCACTAGCTGCGGATGAAATAGTTATGGATGAAAATGCTGTGTTAGGACCCGTTGATCCTCAACTTGGACAATATCCTGCTGCCTCCATTTTGTCAGTTGTACGAAAGAAAGATATTAACGAAATTGATGATCAAACTTTGATTTTGGCCGATGTTGCTGAAAAGGCGATAAGACAGATGAAAGAGTATGTGACTGATTTATTAAAAGAAAAGTATAATGAGAAAGCTGAAGAACTTGCAGACAAATTAGTTAGTGGTTACTGGACACATGATTATCCAATTACTATTGAAAAAGCTCGAGAATTAGGTTTAAAAGTGACTAGCGATATGCCTAAAGAGGTGTATATGCTAATGGATTTGTATAAGCAATCTGGAAAGAGAAGACCGTCTGTAAATTATGTTCCCGTTGATTATAAGAATTTAAAAGGAAAATAATATATGATAGAATATACTTTGTGATTTAAAAAAGGAGGCAGATATGTTTTATTCACTTTTACTATCTTTTGTATTCACTATTCTTATAATTCCTTTTTTGAGAAAAGTAGCATTTAAGTATAATGTTGTAGATTATCCTGATAAAGTGTTAAAAAATCATGAAAAAGCTACCCCTTATCTTGGTGGGGTAGCTTTTATGCTTTCGTTTTTGTTTTTTACACCGTTTAGTATTTTTAGAAAATTGTATATTCTGGTTTTAGCGTTTTTGGGGTTATACGATGATATAAAATCGTTAAATCCTTGGTTGAGAATGTTTGTAGAGTTTTTAATAGGATATTTTGTTTCAACTCGCTTTTTAACAAATCCTGTAGAAATTGTAATTGCTACAGTGTTTTATGCCTTTTTGATAAACTCAGTTAATATGATGGATGGTGTGGATGGGATTTGTGGAATAACTTCTGTTATTGCAGCATTTGGCCTTTTGTGGACTGTTACATTTCCGTATGACAAGTTTTTCTTAACGGCTCTAATTGGTTCGTTAATTGCGTATCTTTTTTATAATTTTCCCCCAGCAAAAATCTTCATGGGGGATATGGGAAGTTATACGATAGGCGGTATATTGGGTGTAGCAGTAATATCATCATTTTCAAAAAGTTTGTCACATACAATAGCTTCTTTGATTATACTCTCACCTTTTTTTGTTGATATCTTTTCAAGTATGCTGAGGAGGATGTTAGCTGGAAAATCCCCATTTAGTGGTGATAGAGATCATATTTATGATAAACTGTTTAGAAAGCTCAAAAGTAAAAGAAAAACCTTTTTTGCAATGACATTTATTAGTACACTATTTTGTTTGTTGGGAATTCTTTTCCTTTATAACAGTGTTTTTTCATTGGTATTGACTGGTGTTTTTATACTATTTCTAATTTTAAAATTGAAACTTTTAAAATTTGATAGTGAGGTAAGAAATGAATAACAAAGTTAATTACAAAATTATAGTAATCTTTTTGGTTCTAATTTTATGGATTTTCTTAATATTTTATTTTTCTTCGAGAAGTCCAGTGAAATCTTCTCAACAGTCTAGTTTTGTTACGAATATTTTGAGAAAGATAGATCAAGCCATTGACTTTTCAAATACAGCATTGTTTAGAAAATTAGAGTTGTATATAAAGAAAATGTGGTTTAAGACGCAGTATGTTCCTGCTGAAATGTTAGTAAGAAAAACGGCTCACTTTGGTTTATATTTTATTTTGGGTTTTTTAAGTTTTATTGGCTTTTCGAAAATAACAAAAGTTTATATTGCATTACTTTTGGGTATTACTTTTCCAAACTTTATTGCTGTTATAGACGAATATAGTCAACAATATTATAATCGAGGTTCTTCATTAAATGATGTAATTATTGATCTTTCCGGCATAATTTTTGGAGTTCTTTTTGCCTTTTTATTACTTTTGTTATTTGAAAAGTTTATTAAATATTTTCACAAAAGGTATAAAAAGAAGTCAATAGAAGAAGATGGTTGATTCTTTACAATGTTTAAGTATTTTTGTTAATTTAAGTTTTTGTTAGGAGGTAAATTTGAGACTTTTAACTTTAAACTGTCATTCGTGGTTGGAAGAAGATCAAATGAAAAAGTTACAAATAATTGCTAATGACATCATAGAAAAACAATATGATGTTATAGCACTTCAAGAAGTAAATCAGTCAATTGGTGCAAAGTTAATAGGAGCTAATGTTAGAGAAGACAATTTTGCATTGGTGTTAATAAATAAAGTTAACGAACTTTCAAAGGAGAAATATACACTATACTATGAAAAGTGTCATATTGGATTTGAAAAGTATGAGGAAGGAGTTGCAATAATTACAAGACATAAGGTTGTTAATGTTGAATCGTTTTTAGTATCAAAAGTTGATGATTTCTACTTTTGGAAAACAAGAAAAGTAATCAAGGCATCGGTTTTGATTGATGGAAAAGAAATTGATTTTTATTCATGTCACTTGGGATGGTGGGATGACAAAGAAGAGCCATTTAAAGCTCAGTTTGATAAATTATATAACTTAATAGATAAAGAAAAACTAACATTTCTTATGGGAGATTTTAATAATAATGCTTTTGTGAGACAAGAAGGATATGACTATATTTTGTCAAAAGGGTTGTTTGATACATATAATTTGGCTAAATTCAAAGATGATGGTGTTACGGTAAAAACGAGTAATTTGGATGGATGGAATGAAAGTAATAATAAATTGAGAATTGATTTTATTTTTGTAAATAAGTGTATTGAAGTTACATCATCATTTGTGATATTTAACGGTATAAATAAGGAAGTTGTTTCTGATCATTTTGGAGTAAGTGTGTTTCAAAAATATGAAGATGTGCTTTGAGATTCTTCGCTTATGCTCAGAATGAAAAAAAGGAAGAACGCTCAGTTTTAAGCAGATCTGCTTTTTATGGTAAACTAAACAAAAAGAAAAAATTTACTAAAGGAGCAAAAAACATGAAATATTGGAAATTATTGGGTCTTTTTAGTATAGGTGTATTCATTGCCGGTATTCTTGTATCGAATATGTTCAATCCGTGGTTCAATATATCGATTCATACTTTTAGCAAACTTGGAAAACCTGGATTTGCAACATATCCTTGGATTTTTTCATGCTCACTCATAATAGGTGGCATTTTGATGAGCCTCTACGGATTTTTTATGACCCTGAAATCTTATTCAAAATCTGGAACTATTGGAGGATCGTATGTTCTTTTAAGTGGAATTTTTATGATTCTTACTGGTCTTTTTCCAGATGGCACTAAACCGCATGATTTCATAGCCCTCTCAACTTTCCTGCTTTTCTATATAGGAGAAATGATATATGGTTTTGGCTCCTCAAAAGCGGTTAATTTTTCTACAACACTTGTGATGATCGTAGCACTAATAGCGTTATTATTTAACCCTTTCCCTTCTCTTGGATACCTTGAAATTTTTGGAGTCTCACTTGTAGTTGTGGATCTCATCATAATAATGTTCGAATCTATTTGAAAAAAGTTACATTAGCAAATTTCAAGATATCAATAAATTATTAGTTAAGCCAGAAAATTTTAGCATAGAATAAGATCAGCCAAACATTTGAATAATCTATTGCACGTATCTTATTCCTTGTTAGATTCCAAATAAGCCAACTATCAATTGTTCCAAACAATATATTTCCTTTTTTTACTTCTTCATAACCATCTTCTTTCAATTTTTTACACGTTTCCGCTGTTCTTCTACATTATCAAACAATTGAATTGTATACAGGTTTACTTGTTCTTCCATCCCATAATATAGTAATTTTCTGTTGATTTGTTATACCAACAATTCTCATATCTTTTACGCCAACTTCTTTTAACACTTTGTTTGCAACATTCTGCTTATCCATTGGAACTTGTTCCAGCCATTCTGGCTTTGGATAAATCCGTATGTGTATAAAATAAATGGGCAAGATAAGGAGTTAAAAAAGTTGTAATTTGAAAAAAACGATCTTTGAAAATATGAATATGAAATGTAAATATGGAATAAGGATATAGAAGAAGAATGTGAGATAAAGATATGAAAGGATATAATAAGGTAAAAATTCGAATAAGGAAAATAACGACGGAAAAAGGAGGCAAAGAAGAGGATAACCCATGAGGAGCACATTCTGAAATATGTCAATAATTATGGAGTCTGAGGAATGAAAATATCTAAGATTAAAAATCCAGTGCAAAATATGAAAAGTTTGAAATAGTAATACTTGATTTGATAGTAGATAATACAAGTATAGTAAGAATACTTATAGATACAAGAAATGTAAAAGGAAAAATGCTAAAGGATAAGATTAACCAAATGTTTACAAAAGACGGTATTCAATGCTGGGTTGGTATGGCTGATTTGCCTTTTTGAAAATTAACATCCGCTTTCTTGACAAAGGCTCTGTAATAAATATTTAAATAACAGTTTTATTGACATCTAGATTAAATTATGATATCATATTTTTCGCGGCGGCGTAGCTCAGTGGCTAGAGCAACTGATTCATAATCAGTGAGTCATGGGTTCGAGTCCCATCGCCGCCACCATTTATTAGCCCCCAATCGGGGGCTATTTTTTATTTTTTTGTTTTTTGTTTAATTTTTGATATAATTTTTAAAAGCTTGGGAGGTGATATTATGAAAATAAAAAAGGGTTTAATGATATTAGGAGTGTCTTTAATACTTACTATTCTCATTTTGTCTGGGTGTACACAAATTCCATTCAGTTTACCTATACCTGCAACTAATCAATACATTTTAAATGTAGGTCAATATGGAAATGTCCCTGTTTTGTTTAAAGACGTTATTTTTGATGAACTTCAAGGGGTGGAAGTACTTGATAGAGTCCAAATTGATCAATTAAGAGTTGATCTTGAGATTCAAGCAACTGGAACAATTATTGGAGAAGTAAATGTTACAGTCTATGCAAGTACTACTGAGATTACTTTAAATAACGTTTCTGATAGTTTAGTAATAGCAACGCAAACCTTTACAGATACCAACAAAGTTGTTAATGTAACTCTTGATTCTTCACAATCTCCTATTTTAAGAGAAATAATTGACTATTTCAACAATGGTGGTCGAATTTTCCATTTTGCTATTTTTGTTGAGAACATAGGTTCTAGTATTGATGAAGCTGGCGTGAGAGTAACTGGTGGCCTTTTAAAAGGAAAGTTTATAGTAATTCAATAATAGTAGTAATTTTTAAAGCTATTAACATTTTCAAACATGTAAAATTAATTGTAAATTAATCTTTAAAAAGCAGAGCGATTGCTCTGCTTTTTTTTATTTCTACCGCTTTTTATCTCCTGACAAAATATTTTAGATCAAACACAAAAAATTTTATCTATTGACAAAAATATTTGGTAATAGTATAATAAAATTTGTAGAAAGAAGGAAGAAACATTTATTTTTATTTTACTAATCAAGAATGTGCTATCAAGTTGTTGTTTTGTGAATATATTCAAAGTAAAAAACAATAAGGAGGTGAAAAAGTGTTGCCATTATGTCCAGTGTGTGGAAAACCAATGAAAGTAACTGAATTAAAATGTACACATGATAATGTAAAAGTTTCAGGTTTGTTTACAGTATCGCCATTAGCTTTTTTAGATGAAGAAGATATGAGGTTTGTAATTTTATTTTTGAGAAGTAGAGGAAACTTAAAAGAGATGGAAAGAATTACGGGAATAGGATATTTTACCTTGAGAGGAAGACTTGAGAGACTTTTGGATAAAATGGGTTTAAAACCAATTGGTGAGGATGAAGTTGAAGAAACGGATGATGTATTTACAAAATTAAAGAAAGGTTTAATAACAGTTGAAGATGCTTTAAATATGATTAAAAAGAAAAGTGGGGGTGGACAAAATGGATGAAATTAAAAAGGTATTGGAAGCTCTTCAAAAAGGGGAAATAACGGCTGATGAAGCGGAAGTGTTAATTCAAGCTATAAAGGAAAAAGAAAAAGCAGCGGAAGAAAAGATAAGATTTGAAGAAGAGCACGAAGAAAATGTTGAAGAAGAAAAAGTGTTTATGGGGGATAAAACAATAATTGCTGAAGGAGAAGTTTTTGAAGGTGATATTAATGTTGTGAGCGGTGAAGTAATCGTTAGAGGGACAGTGAAAGGTGATTGTTCAGTTGTTATGGGAAAACTTACTTTTTCTGGAGAAGTAATGGGAGATATGAATATTGTTGGTTCAAAAGTAAAATGGGAAGGGGGAATTATCCACGGGAGTTTAAATATTGTAGGGAGTAAAGAAAGTGGAAATATGCCAAAAGTTCGTGGAGGAATTACAAGGGTTAACAATCTATTTATGAGAGGTTTATTTGGTTTATTTTTAAAACCTTTTTTATCGGGAATTGAGATAAAGAATGGGAATTTCAAAGGAAAATGGAATTTTAAGAAAAATAAAACACAAAAATTTGACACATTAATTGTAAAAGAAGGGGAAACTTTTGAAACAAAAGATGATATTGAAGCTGATGAGGTAATTGTTAATGGAAAACTTGTTTGTTCAAATTTAAAAACTGACAGTTTAGCAATATATGGTGAGATTTCATGTGGTAATGTTTCGTCGGAAAAAATTATAGTTTCTGACTATGGAATTTTAAAATGTGGAAATATTTCTACTGAAAATATGATAATAGATGAAAATGCATCTGTAAAATGTGGAAATATTAGTGCAGAGGATATTTATTTAAATGGTACTATTAGTGCGGGCTTTGTAAGTTGTGAAGTTATCAGGGGGAAAGGTAAATTGAATACCGGGGGGATATCTTGTGAGGAGAATGAACTTGAGAGATAGGTTATTCGAGAAAAATTTTGTATTGTATATTTTAGGGAGATTAGTATCGTTAATAGGATCGGGGATACAGATAGTGGCGATACCACTTTATATATTAGATTTAACAGGTTCAGGGACAGCGATGGGGATATTTACATTACTTGGAATGTTGCCAAGGTTATTGGCAGCACCCTTTGCAGGGGTGATAGGGGATAGATGGAATAGGAGAAATATAATGGTATGGACAGATTTTTTGAGGGGGATTTTGATATTAATACTGGCGTTTTTGGCATATAAAGGTGCGATGGGGATAATAATATTGTTTATAGTACAGGCGATAGTATCGGTATTAGATGGATTTTTTGGGTCGGC
Organism: Thermosipho atlanticus DSM 15807; assembly: GCF_900129985.1. Classification (NCBI taxonomy): domain Bacteria; kingdom Thermotogati; phylum Thermotogota; class Thermotogae; order Thermotogales; family Fervidobacteriaceae; genus Thermosipho; species Thermosipho atlanticus. The sequence continues at coordinate 152,099 of NZ_FQXN01000004.1, forward strand.
GACTGTAGCGATGTTGCCGGACATAGTAGAGAATGAACATTTAAGAGAAGCAAATTCAGTACTTGGTTCGGTAAATTCATTTTCAATGATAATAGGTCCAATATTGGGGGGAATCATATACGGTGTTTTAGGTATAGCGATGGTCTTTTTATTAAATGGTATATCATTTATAGTTTCAGCAATAAGTGAAATGTTTATAACTTACAATGTTGAGTTTAAAGAAAAAGGAAAATTGAACGTGACGAAGTTTTTAAAAGAATTTACACAGGGAATTGCTTTTATATTTAACAATCGAGGATTAAAGTACCTTTTTTCGTTTGCCATGGTTACAAACTTTCTGCTTAGTCCGCTTTTACAGGTGGTAGAACCGTATGTATTAAGACAGGTTGTCAAAATGAGTGCTCAACAATATGGTTTTGTTCAAACATTTTTTACTATTGGAATGTTGTTAGGGAATGTTATTTTAGTTGTATTTTTGAGTAAGGTGAAAAATAAAGTATTAATAGTTGGGGGACTTTTTTTAGAGTTGTTCATGTTATTAGCGTTTTCCATACTGATTTTCCCAAATGTTTTGTCGAATTTTACAATTTGGAAATTTTTCTGGTTAACAGGAATTATTTATTTTGCTATAGGTCTCTTTAATATATTTGTCAATGTTCCAATATCAACAAATTTGCAACTTATGACTCCAACAAACATACGTTCGAGAGTTTTTTCTGCAGTTGAAATTTTTTCGCAACTTATGGTTCCGTTAGGTGCAGTTATTTACGGTTTTTTGTTGGATCGTGTTGCCGCTCACTTGTTATTTTTAGTTGTGAATTTAATTACAATTTTTATAGCTGTGATTTTTATAATTATTGCACCATACGAAGTTTACGAACCGAAATCGTCAGAAATGCAGGAGATTAGCTAATATATGGAAGCTTTAGAAGTTGAAGGATTAAAGAAGACATATGTTTCAAAGAACAAAAGGGTTGAAGCAGTTAGAGGTATAAGTTTTTATGTGAACAAGGGAGAGGTCTTTTCAATACTTGGGCCGAATGGCGCAGGGAAGACCACTACTATAAAGGCTATACTAAGATTAGTTATACCAGAAGAAGGAAAAGTACATGTAAATAGAATTGATATTTCCAAACACATTTCTGAAGCACTAAAAAATTTATCTGCAGTTTTAGAAGGCAATAGAAACATTCATTGGAAAATGACGGTATATGAAAATTTAAGATATTTTGGTTATATTCGGGGATTAGGGGGACGATTTTTAAAAAGGAGAGTAGAAGAGGTGTTAGAATTTGTTGAACTTACAGATAAAAGAAATGAACTAGCTGGAAAACTTTCTAGGGGAATGCAACAAAGATTGGCAATAGCAATAGCTTTACTTCCAGATACTCCTATTATACTTTTAGATGAACCAACATTAGGGCTTGATGTTGAATCATCTATAAAAGTTCGTGAAATGTTAATTAGATTAGCTAAAAAGGGTAAAACAATTTTATTATCTACTCATGATATGCATCTTGTTGAAAAAGTAGCTGATAGAGTTTTGATAATAAACAATGGAAAAGTTATAGTTTGTGATAAAAAGGAGAATCTCATTAATGCGTTTAAAAAGAAAGCTTATAAGATAGTTTTTGAAGGAGAAGATCATTATGTTGATTTGAAAAAGTACGGAAAATTATATGAAGAAAATGGAGAAAAAATTCTAGAGGTGCAATTAGAAAATATGGAAGAACTATATAAAATAATGGATTATTTTAAAGAAAAACAAATAGAAATAAAACATCTTGAAAGTATTATGATTAATTTCGAGGAAATATTTGTGAACTTTGTCAGGAGTGGTAGGCAGTGAAATATTTAAATGTATTCAAAGGAACATTATTGAGGAGTTTTACAGAAGTAAAACGATATTATTTAAACACCTTAACTTCTTTTGGAATAATGACAATGATTTTTTATTTTATTGTCGTTGGAATAAATAAATTTGGAAATCCAGCTGTTCTTGGTGAAAGTGTTCAAGCAATTGCGATTGGTTATATTGTCTGGATGGCTCTAATTGGTACAATGACTGATCTTTCATGGACTATTATTAACGATACTAATATAGGTTTAATAGAACAAACGTTTATTTCACCAATTGGTCCAACAGTGATTTATTTATTGTACCAATTTTCCAATTTAATAATTGTAATACCCATGGAACTTGTCATAATGGTGATAGTTTTCAAGATTGCCGGTATACCAGTTTTAATTCCTTTAAGTTTCTTTATTGCTCTTGTATTGTTGATGATACAAGGATATGGAATAGGATTAGTACTTGCGGGTATGACTTTAAAGTTCAAACGAACTCAATCAATTCTTACTTTGTTACAGTTTGGGATTGTGGGAGTTTTGATGGGTAATTATGAAGGAATATGGAAGTATATTGTTCCAGCTAATGGATTTATACAAATATTTAAAAATATAGTTAATGGTAAGGGAACAACTTTAAATGATTGGTTTTATATGTTAATTTCATCAAGTATATATGTAATTGCAGGTATCTTGATATTTGAATGTTTTGCAAGGATTGTAAGAAGAAAAGGAGAAATTGCACAATATTGAAATGTAAGCGTAACCTTTATTAGAAATGCCATGGCCTCTGTTTATTGAGGCCATGTTTTTTTATAATATATGCTACTTTATTTATGCAATGAATTTATAATTCAAGTAAAATTAATATAAAAGCAAATATTTGGCAAAATATGTAATGTAATAGTATATTAGCAAACTGATTTGCAATGATATAATAAAAAAAGTTATAATACAGTAAGGAGTTTAAAAAATTTTTTGATCTTTTCTATTCTAAAGTTCTAATTGTGTAAATAACATAGTTTTAGAACAATTCATGGGAGGGGGATCTAAGTGAAGAGAAAATCTCCGAAAAATAGTTTATTTGCCAGGAATTTTGTTTTATACATATTGGGGAGATTAGTATCGTTAATAGGATCGGGGATACAGATGGTAGCGATACCACTCTATATATTAGATTTAACAGGGTCAGGAACAGCGATGGGGATATTTACATTACTTGGGATGTTGCCAAGGTTATTGGCAGCACCCTTTGCGGGAGTAATAGGTGATAGGTGGAACAGAAAAAATATAATGGTATGGACAGATTTTTTAAGGGGGATTTTGATATTAATACTGGCGTTTTTGGCATATAAAGGTGCGATGGGGATAATAATATTGTTTATAGTACAGGCGATAGTATCGGTATTAGATGGATTTTTTGGGTCGGCGACTGTAGCGATGTTACCGGACATAGTAGAGAATGAACATTTAAGAAAAGCAAATTCAGTACTTGGTTCAGTAAATTCATTTTCAATGGTAATTGGCCCAGCATTAGGTGGAATTATTTATGGGATTTCAGGAATAGCAATAGTCTTTTTGTTAAATGGTATATCATTTGTAGTTTCTGCAATAAGTGAAATGTTTATAACATATGAAATGAGGTTTAAAAGTGACCAAAAACTTAACTTTAAACTTTTTATTGTAGAATTCAAGGAAGGATTACTATTTATATTTAGGAAACGGGAATTAAAATATCTTGTTTCTTTTGCTTTATTGATTAATTTCTTGTTGTATCCGCTCTATGAGGTTGTAGAACCATACGTTCTTAGGCAAGTAGTAAAATTTGACGCTCAACAGTATGGATTTATACAAGCAATTTTTACTGTGGGGTTGCTTGTAGGAAATGTTATTTTAGCGTCATTTCTGAGTAAAGCTAGAAGTAAAGTTCTTATGATCTCTGGAATCTTTTCTCAAACAGCAATGCTCATAGTTTTCAGTATATTTATTTTTCCAAATATTTTATCCCTTTATGCTATTTGGGAATTTTTCATTATAACAGGTGTAATTTACTTTGTAATAGGTTTCTTTAATACATTTGTTAATGTTCCCGTATCAACAAATTTGCAACTGATGACTCCAACAAATATAAGGTCTAGGGTATTTGCCTCCCTTGAGGTATTAATACAGCTTATGATACCACTTGGTGCAGTTTTGTATGGGTTCTTGTTAGATCATGTTCCAGCTCATCTTATATTTTTGGTAATATCCCTTTCTGTATTGGCAGTATCATTGATTTTTGTATTTATTTCACCTGAAGAGATGTTTGAGCCAAAAATAGAAGAGGCTTAAAGGTAATTTATTTATTTTTATAATACTCTGTAACTTTATCAAAAGCTTTGTCTAATTCTTTGAGCAATCTTTCCTTGTCTTTTAAAGCAAGTTTAGAATTTTCGTTAATTTCTTTTACTTTTTGATAAAACAACATGTTTGCTTGTGTATATGACATATTGGGAGAGAGTCCCAATTTTCTAAATGCAGCTATTGTTTCTTCGTCTAACCCTACATTTTTAAGCTCTGCTTCTACATTTCTTCTTGTCTGATGGGTAATATTTTTAAATATGGAAAAGAGTATACTAAATATAATCAATGCAGGAATTATGGAAATAAATACTTTGAACAGAACGTCTAGTCCATAAAGTGGTGGATAAAATTCTAATGTAAATCTACTGAACAAAGAAAAGAATGTAAAGAAAAAGATAATTCCTATTGTTAATGAAACAATGGATGAAATTATTTTACCAATGTTTACTCCTGCCTTACGTCTTATAAATACTTTGCTTATAATTGATAATACAAAGATAATTATAAAAAATACTGTTATCAAAGTTTGAATATCTAAAGCTGGTGTCATGTGTAAATTCCCCCTTTCCAATAAATATGGAGTAAGACATTTATTTAAAAAATGGATATTACATTTAAAAAAGATTATGTGTTAAGTAAAATATAATCATTTTTAGTATACCATGAAAGATATATTAAAAGATTAAACGGGAAAACTAATTGACATATGAGGAAAAACGTTATAAAATAATTGTGAAAAAAATAACATATTTTTGGGTGAAAAATATGGAAATAAAGGTTTGTATGGGAAGTTCGTGTCATTTGAAAGGTGCTCATAAAATTGTTGAAAAGATCAAAAAAATGAGTTTAGATAACTTAGAATTGAAAGGGTCTTTGTGTTTTGGAGAATGTGCTATACAATTTTTACATAAATCAGTCACGTAATATTTTCCACCAGGACAATCATTACAAACATCTTTTATTACTCCCAACCCAGGATTTTCAACTAATAATGGTGATGTACCATCTATAATTTTTTCCATTTGTTCAGCAATTTCATATAGTTCAAGTTCTCGAACTTTTTTATAATCAAGCCCGAGAATAAATTTGATCTTTTCCTTTAAAATTTCACGTTCGTAAAAAACACGAGTTCTACCCTCACCGTTTATTTCGGGAATTAATTTTTTAGGAATTTTCGGAAGAACATCTTTAAGATTTCCATTTCTATAGCTCTTAATTATCTCCATATAGAGCATTCTTCTTAGTTTGATTACATTATTTAGAACAAATCTTCTCATTTGATCTCCTCCAAACACGAAAAAATAATCTCTCTTAATTTTTCTGGAGTGACAGATGTATATGTTGTATCATTCACTCTTACTATTGGTGGAGTATGGCCTTTGTTACAATCCCCGAAACACAAAGAATATTTAAAATTCAAATGTTTTTTAACTTCATCAGAAAGAGTTTCAACCATATTTACTAATGCGTTTGACCCCATTAAATGACAGGCAGTACCAACACAAATTTCCACATTAATTTTTTTCAAGTTGTTCATACGATCACTCCCTTTTATTGAAATAATAACTAATTACCTATATTTACAACATATTGTTATATTTTTCACAATATATATTATCATTATTTTTTTAGGAACTTTGTTTAATTAAGATTAAAAATTCGAAACAAAAAGTTTTAAACATTAATTAATTTTCAATATTAAATCTTTAGTTTAAGTGTAGTAAAATTCCCTTATTCTATTTTACTACTAAAAATTGATTTTAGTTACTTGATAGGTAAAGATTAACAAGAGTTTATACTTTAACTTTTAAAAAAATTCACGTTTTTATCGAGTAATAAATTTTTAATTTTTTGTTAACCTTGGAAATTGTGAAATAATTTTCAAATACTCATATTGATGATACAATAATAGATAGAAATAAGTTAAAAATGTAAATGAGGTGTAAAGCATGTCAGAATGTTCTAATAATAAAAAAACATTGATGTTTCCAAAACCAACACTTGAGAGATTAAAACTTTATCTAGCGTTGTTATTGCAAGAAGAAAAAGAATATATTTCTTCGGATGAAATTGCTAAAAAATTAAAAATTACACCTGAGCAAGTTAGAAAAGATATTTCATATCTAAATTTCGTAGGAAAACCCAAAGTTGGTTATCATATTCCTTCACTTTTAAATGAATTAAATGAACTTTTTGGAGTTGATGTTACTGATAATGTTATTGTCGTTGGAGCGGGGGGGTTAGGAACTGCTATTGCGAAATACAAAGGGTTTAAAAGAATAGGAATAGATATAGTTGCAATTTTTGACAATGATGAAGACAAAATCGGAACTTTTGTGAGTGAACTTGTAGTTCTTCCATTGTCTGAACTTCAGAGGGTTATAAAAAGATTTAAAGTAAAAATAGCAGCTTTGTGTGTGCCAAAAGAATCAGCTCAAGAAGCCGCAGATTTACTTGTAAAAAGTGGCATAAAAGCTATTTGGAATTTTGCTCCCGCTATTTTACATGTACCGCCTGGTATTTTAGTTGAAAATGAAGATATTACTAGGGGAATACTTTCAATTAAACATATGCTTGAAAAAAATAAGTAGGAGATTTTCACATGTAGTTATCTGGAAGATCATTTTCAAACAAAACAACATCACCTTGTTTTAAGAATTTTTTGAAAATTTCGGTAACTTCTTCAAGCGTGTCAACTACAAATATTCTTTCTTCTGGGAAATTAGAATCTAGGAGTCCTTTTTTTATTTCCTTAGTTCTATCTTTTCCAACTAAAAAGACATAGTCGGCGTATTTTGAAAGACTTTTTCCAAGTTTATAATGCTCCTCGTCTTCAATTTCTCCGAGTTCAACAAAACCTGGAGTAACAACTATCTTTCTTCTTCCATTGTAAAGTTTTAAATATTCAAGTGCCATTTTAAAGCCCTTTGGGTTTGAATTGAATGTATCATCAATAACTGTTATTGTATCATCCCTTATAATCTCTAACCTGTGTTTTGGTCTTTGAATGTCTTTGACTCTTTCTAAGACTTCTTCCACAGGTACCTTTATTTCAAAAGCAGTTACTATCGCAAGTAAAAGATTTCTTATATTTTCAATTCCAAATACGTTAGTTTCAATTTCAAAACTTACATCGTTGGGAGTTAGAAGCCTAAATTTAGAACCGTTTTTTTCTTGTTTGAGATCTTTTACTACATAATCTGCTTCATTATTTTCAATTCCACAGGTTATTATTTTCTTATTCGAAATTTTGCTGATTACTTTTTTTACATTTTCATCATCTAGGTTCACTATTAACATCTTTCCAGATTTTTCATTTTCAAGATATTCTTTAAAAGTTTCAAAGATTTTTTCCATACTATCAAATTCTTCGAAGTGTTGAACACCAATGGATGTTAAAACCGAAATTTCAGGTTGAACAAGTTTTAAAAGTTTGTTGTATCCATATGAATCATTTTCGGCTAGCTCAACTACGAAGATTTCATGAGATTTATCAAGTTTTTCCCTTATCGTTTTTGTAATACCCATTGTGGTGTTATAACTTTCGGGAGTCATTAGAGTTTTATAATATTCTGAAACAATGTGATGAATAAAATATTTTGTGCTTGTTTTTCCATAGCTACCGGTTACGGCAATGGTTAAAGGTTTTAACCTTCTATATTTTCTAACAGCATCTTTGAAATAATAGTTGTTTATTAACCTTTCAATGGGAATCATAAGGCCATTTATTAGCCAGAAATAAATGGAATTAAATAGCACAAGAGAAAAAGTACAGATATCTAGGAGTATTGTGTTGTAAATTATTACTTCAACAAAGAAAATTAAAAAGATTGTAAATGAAACAGTCAATAACCTTCTAAGTCTTTTTGTAAAAACCAGCGGTTTTTTCTTTTTTCTTAAAACAAATTTTCGAATATCTAGGTATAGAGAAAAAAGTCCGAATGGAATGGCGTAGAGAGGATTGAAAAAGTAGAGAATAATTGAAATTAAAAAAACAAAGTTCGAAAAATATCTATCAAGATGGCTAAAAATCCATCTTATAAATTTTTTTTCTGAGTACTCTTCAAGTTGAAGCATATGAAGTGAATAGAACGATCTTATTAGAAAGCTTGCAGCTACTATACTGAGAAAGATGATTCTAGTCATTTTTGTAAACCTCGCTCAGAAAGTTATTGAAATCACTTAAAAACTTTTCGAAATTTTCAATGTAAGGAAAATGTCCAGCATTTTTGTAGATTATAAGTCGAGAATTTCTAATTTTTTCATTGTATTTTTTTCCAATACTAACAGGAACATCCTTATCATTTTCTCCCCATATCAAAAGAGTTTTACATTTTATACTTTGAATTGTATCTGAGATATCTTCGTTTACTACTTTCTTTAAAATTTCTCTCATTGTTCCAGTTGATCTTTTGAAATCCTCTGAACCAAATTTGTTTTTGAGTTTTTCTAAAATAATCTCTTTTTTAGGAAAAACCGAGATAATCTTTTTTAAAAATTTGTAGAAGAAAATTTTAATTGTAATTTTTAATTTTTTTTTGGTTTTTATCCCTGGAGAAGAAATTAAAACAAGACCTTTTAACCATTTAGGGTTATTACTTGCTATAATTGCAGCTACTTTTCCACCAAAGGAATGTCCAACAAGTATTGCTTCATCTATTTTTAGCTCTTCAATTAATTTCTGGATATAATTAGCATATTCAAAACTGTCAATAGTAGAGTTTGGAATGTCACTTTTCCCGAATCCTGGAAGATCAATTAAAACTGATTGATAATCTAATAGCCTCGTAATTGGGTAAAAAGAGTGTAAGTTACCTCCCCAACCATGAAGAAAAACGACAATTTTGCCCTTTCCAGTTATTTCAAAATTTATGTTTATACCATTTACATTTTTCTTCATTTTGTCACCTTAATTGATAAGATGTTTGTGTCGATTGAATAAATTTTCTTTTTCTTGTCTTTGTAAACTTTTTCTGCAATGTTAATTAGATTATCAATTAAATGTGTAAAGGTTATTCCACTTGCTTGCCAAAGATAAAAAGCCATAGCGCCTGGTATGGTATTAACTTCATTTACGTAAATTTTATCTTTATACAAGAAGTCTATTCTTATATTACCATAACAATCGAGGGATTTAAAAGTTTTTACTGCAAGCTTAATTATTTCCTGTTTAATATTTTCATCAAGCTCTGCAGGAATTTTGTGATTTGAAAATTTTTTCCCTTTGTTAATATATTTTTCCTTGAAGTCAAAAAATTCTTTTTGCTTTATAATTTCTTCAATTTCTGAGACAATTGGTTGTTTATATCCTAAAACTGCGCAATTTAATTCTTTTGCATTTTCGATGGACCTTTCCACAAGTATTTTGTTGTCAAAAGAAAAAGCTACTTCCGCCGAGGTTATAAATTCTTCCTTTGAATATACTTTTGATATTCCTATGCTTGATCCCAGCCTTGCAGGCTTAATGTACATAGGATATCCTAGTTCTTTTTCACATGTTTCAATGAATTTATCATATGAAGAATCCCAATCTTGTTTTGTAATATATTTGAAGTCAACAACGGGGATATTGTTTTCTTTTAATATGAGTTTAGTTAGTACTTTATCCATTGCGATTGCTGAAGAAAGAATACCAGAACCAGTATATGGTATATCAAACATTTCGCAAAATCCTTGTAGCGAACCATCTTCACCGTACGTTCCGTGAGTTGCGAGAATACATAGATCGATTTCATATGTTTTAAAGTTGGTTTTTAACAAAAGTTTAGAATTCTTCTTTTTAAATTGATTAATCTTTTTAGCCTTTTTTTCAATAAGGTTTAAGTTTTTAAAATTTTCTATTTTTTCAAGTACCGAACCTGTATACCAATCCCCATCTTTATTAATGTATACAGGTATTACATTGTATTTATTTCTATCAATTGCATTTAATATCTGATTTGCTGTTATAATGGAAATCTCATGCTCAACTGATTTTGAGCCAAAGATTACAGCTACGTTTTTTCTCATACAATACCTCCTAGAGTTTTTCAATTATAGATTATAACATCAAATCTTGTATTTAAAAATAGAAAACTTTGAATTTTAACATATTACTCCTCTAAAAAACAAAACGGGTGAAGAGTTCACCCGTTGTTTTGTGAATAGGATGTATTTCAAGTTATAACAAATGCTTTTCAAGCATTTCTGCAACAATTGCTGAAGGAAACGGAGCGAGTTTTTTGATGTTTCTTTGATATTCGATTCTTGTTTCTTCTTTACTTGTGTCTATAATAATTTTTAGAGCACAAAATTCAACTCCGTTTTCGTAGCAAACTTTTGCAATAGCTGCGCTGTCCATATCCACAATTTCTGCAAGAGTTTCATTGTATATTTTTTCTTTTTCTTTCTCAGACTCCACAAAAACGTCCCCACTTGTTATGGGTCCAAGGATAATGTTGTCATATACATCACAAATGCGTTCAACAAGGCTTTGTGAAGCAGTTATTTTTGAACATTTCATATCTCTAGAATATATATCGTGTTCTATGTATTCTGTTCCACAAATTATTTCTCCAATTTTCCTTTCGGGGTTTAAAGCACCGGCAGATCCACAGTGAATAAAATATTTTGGTTGAAATTTGTCAATGAGTGCTTGGGCCATCATAGCTGCTTCGACTTTGCCAATGAAACCGTAAGAGAGAACGACTTCATTTGTTCCAATAAGTCCCCTAGTAAAAGGTCGTTTTAAAATTTCCCCATTTTGAAGAACAGGAAGTAATTCCCTAAAAGCACCGATAATTTCATCTTTTAGAACGCTTGTAATTACAATCATATGAATTCCCCCATTCTTAACTTATTTATTTATAAATCCACATTGAAAAATCTTTATCATATGTGAATTTCCCCAATTTTCCTTCGGAAAGTAGTTTGAAAAAAATATTTTTAGATCTTTCAAAATCACATTTTCCGCCTTTTGATATAAACCCCCTGGAGAGCCCAAATTTGGTTATGTAATCTTCAAAATCCTCCTCTACGTTAGCCTCAGTTTTATAAATATCAAATGCCCTTGAAATTATATCATAATTATCTATATTTTCTATTGGTAGTGAACCAACAAGTAATAGCTTTGCTGCAATATCCTTATTAAAAAGTTTTGCAAAAACTATGCCGGGAGTATCAAGAAGTTTTATTTTTCCAAGGTTAATCCATTGAACTCCCCTTGTTATCCCTGGAGTTGCACCAGTTTTTGCACTTCTTTTACCAGAAATTTTGTTGATTATAGAAGACTTTCCTACATTTGGTACTCCGGCAATTAATAGACGTGTTTCGTTGAGTTTAGTTTTAGAGTTTTTTAATACAAAGTTTTTAATTTTGGAAATTGAATCATTTTTGTTGAAAGAAATTACTGGAGCAGTTTGACCTATTGTTTGGAGCCACTTTGTTGTCAGCTCGTTATTAGCAATATCGGATTTGTTAAGTACAAATAAAATATTTTTCCCCTTGAATATATCTATTTCAAAAGCGGTTGTAGCAAGTGGGGCACGTGCATCAAGCACAATTAGTATTGAGTCAACCGCTTTTAAATATTCTTTTATCCGCCTTTTGGCTTTATTTATGTGTCCAGGATACCATACATTACTCACTTTGAATCACCTGGAACAACTAAAGTACCTACATTTTCCCCTGTTATTGCTTTTAAAAGGTTTCCCTTTTCAAAGAAATCTAATACCATTATATGCATATTGTATCTTTTGCAGATAGAAAAAGCTTCAGTATCCATGATTTTTAAATTTTTTTCAATTGCTTCATCAAAAGTTAGCTTTTCATACTTTTTAGCATCATCGTAAATTTTAGGATCTTTATCAAATACTCCTGGAACTTTTGTGCCTTTTATTAATATTTCTGCCTTCATTTCCACAGCTCTCAATGCAGCTGCGGTATCAGTTGTGAAGAAAGGATTACTTGTACCACCGGCGAAGATGACAAGATATCCAGCATCAAAATACAAGTTTATATCATCATAATGTATTGGACGGATAGATGGTAAACTAGTAACTTGTGAAACAATAACGGTCCTTATACCGTTTTTTTCGAAAATATCTTTTAAATAAAGTGCATTTATTACCGTTCCTAGCATTCCAATTTGATCGGCTATTGTTGGAGATAGTTCACTCATTTCCCTCCCCCTAAAAAGGTTTCCAGCACCTATAACGATGCCCACATTGGTACCATATTCGAGAATTTGTTTTAATTCTTTAATGAGGTACGATATGTTGTCAAGATTGAATCCTTTTTGACCTTCACCACTTAAAACCTCACCACTTAATTTAAGTAAGACCTTTTTATACATACGATCCCTCCATATGTTTTTATAATTTAAAGTAAATTTGCTGCTTCAGTTGCAAGTGGAGATCTTTCACCTTTGACTAGGACAACGTGTGCAGATAATTTACTATTTAAAAATTTGGTAGCTGCATATACAAGTCCATTGCTATCCTTATCTAAGTAAGGTGTATCAATTTGATATGGATCACCAAGGAGAACTACTTTTGTATTTTCTCCTGCTCTTGTTAATATAGTTTTTATTTCATGGGGTGTTAAATTTTGGGCTTCGTCAATTATGATAAATTGATTTGGAATAGATCTTCCACGTATGTACGTTAACGCTTCAATTTCTATGATATCTTTTTTCATAAATTCTTTCATATTGATGTTCGAGAGTTTAAACAAATATTCTAAGTTATCGTATATTGGTGACATCCATGGACGCATTTTTTCTTCGAAGCTTCCAGGAAGGTATCCAATGTCTTTTCCACCAAGAGCTACTAATGGTTTTGCAACAATTATTTTTTCATATTTTCTTTCTATCACAGTTTTTTGAAGGGCACATGCAAGTGAAATAAATGTTTTACCTGTTCCTGCCATACCTATTAATGAAACAAGTTTTATATCATCATTTAACATTGCATCCATTGCAAAAAATTGTTCTTTGTTTCTTGGTTTTATTTTCCACACTACAATGTCTTTATGAATTTCGAAAATATTTTCTCCATCAAATCTATAGTACTTATTATTGTCTATCAAATAAACATTAGGATACAAAGATTTTTTATCTATATGCTCTATGTTTGATGTTTCAAAGTATCCGGGATTTAGATTTGAGAGGTTAGATCTGTCGGTTAAATAATCTTGGGAGGGTATTCCTAATGCATCTGCTTTAACTCTTAAATTTATGTCTTTTGATACAAGAAAGGTGGGAATTTTAGAATTTTTCATTATGTGGAGCGTATAAACGAGAATCCAATTGTCAACATATTTTTCAAATAAGAAGTCTACTTTCTCTGGAATATTTCTTTCAAGGGTTAAAACTTTTAAAGTTCCTCCATTTTTTAGTTTAATACCTTTTGATAATTTTCCGTGTTGTCTAAGACTGTCCAATTCTCTTATAACTTCTCTTGCGTATTTTCCTAAACTACCTGAATGTTTTTTTAATTTGTCCAATTCTTCAAGAACGGGTAAAGGGATAATTACATTGTTGTCTTGAAAGGCATATATTGATTGAGGATCGTGAATCAAAACATTTGTATCAAGTATAAAGTTTTTTTTCATGGTTTTCCACCCCACTTTCTGATAAATTCTGATAAATTTTCACTTCCAATTTTTTCTGTAAGTTTTATAAAGACCTTAGCGGTAAGTAAAGCATCATCTAGTGCTCTATGAGGAACTTTAGTTCCTATCTTAAATTCGTTTATCAAGCTTTCCAAAGATCTCTTTTTGCCATATATTACCTGACACATTTCTAAAGTATCAATGTATCTAAAATTAATAGGAAATTCTCCTATTTCTTTCGTTGCAAAGTCTATAAAAGATAAATCGAAATATGCATTATGCATCACAAAAATTGTATCCTTTGCATATGCCCTAATGTTTGATACAACATTTTCAATGCTTGGTGCATTTTCAATTTCTGTGTTTGAGATGCCGTGTATTTTTTGAGTTAATGCAGGGATTTTTATATGGGGATTTACAAGAGAGTGATATATCCACTTTTCAATTATTTTATTTTTATACACTGGAACAATTGCAATTTCAACAATTCTATCACCAAAAAAGGGGTTTAATCCAGTAGTTTCTGTGTCCATAACGCAGTATACATTTTCATCTTGCACGAATTCCACCCAATCTAATTAGAATTTTAAATCAACATAAAAGCTTTTAAAATCCGAGTCGAAACCAAAACTTACTCTCCAATCTTTTTGACCGTATCCAATTTTTATAGAAATGTTTTTAATATCTATAGGTTTAGAAAAGTCATAATATGCTTCAAAAGAATAACCAATTGGTTTAAAATATGAATACCCAACAATTGGGCCGTTGTACATACCTTCATTATTATACCCCAAATTATATCCAAATACAATTGAATTAAAATGATCAAGTTTAATATATGTTTTTTCTGTAAGTTCAAAGACAAAATTAGTACCTGAAGATAACTGGGTTATTAGTTTTGGAGATATATCAAAATATAGTTGACCTAAAATATCAAAGATTGTTCCAACTTCTAATGTTATATTTATACCATCAAGATTATTAACAAACCCGGCCTGTAAATAATATACTCCTCTGTCTAAAAGTGAAATATTTTCACTTATTTTTTTTGAAGCTGCAATTACTTTCTCAGCGTATTCCAAGCCTTTCTTTTTCATTTCTTTATCTTTATTAAAATTTGTTTCACCTACGTTATAAATTGCAAGAGCAGTTGAAATATCACCATACTTTTCATAGTAAAATCTTAACATACGGTCAGCTCCAAGTAGTGCTTGAAATGGATTCCAAGCATTTACAACACCAAAGTCTTTTGCTGTGTCTGGTTTGAATTGTGCAATTCCCATAGCACCAACGTAAGATAAAGCATGAATGTTGAAACCAGATTCAATGTATGCAAGGCCTTTAATGATATTTGGATATCTCATTGTTTCAGTAAATGTATCGAATGAAACAATTTTGTAAATAATTGGGTAATATATGGAAATTTTTCCTCCATTAGTATAAAATTGAATTTGCATACCAGGTTTTGTTTCGGTTAAAAAATTTATTGGGTCGTTTAGTAAACCGAACAGTAAGGATGGAAGCAGTATAAGTATAAAAAACAATTTTTTCATGTTTTTCCCCCCTTAACAATATATTACCATAAATTTTAAAGCAATTTATTGTATGAGGTGTGAAAATGGATTGGAAAGTAAAGGTAAAAGATGTAATTGCTAACAAGAGAATGAAATTGGAAGGTTTTTATGAAAGAGAATATATGGATTTTCATACAGGAACCTACAAAGTAATTGAAGGTAAGTTTTATGTTAAAATTTCTTTAGTATACTCAGATGGAACAATAATTGTAGGTGGATTTGTTAAAGGAAAAGTCGAAAGACCCTGTGATAGGTGTCTTGAGTTATCTATATTAGAAATAAATGGAACAATCGAAGGAATATACGACTTGAAAAATGAACCAAATTTTAAAGATTCTGAAATGGAAAATTTAAAAAATGTGATATACTATAAAGGCGACGTGATAGATTTAGAAGATAGAATAATTGAAGCGCTGGTTGTAAGTGCACCAGATGTATTTCTTTGTAAAGAAGATTGTAAAGGATTGTGCCCGTTTTGTGGAGAAAATTTGAATAAAAATCCTGGGCACAAATGTCCTGAAAAAGAAAGATTTGAAGAAGAATTTGTAGATGTTAGGTTTAAAAAGTTAATGAAATTAAAAGATGAATTGAAAAACAACAACAATAATTAAATTAAAAAAGGAATTAAGAGGAGGGATATTATGGCAGTTCCAAAACAAAAAAGGTCAAGAAGTAGAACACATCACAAAAGAGCAAAAATTTACAAAGCATTTTCTGTGCCAGTATCAGTTTGTCCAAATTGCGGTGCGCCAAAACTTCCCCATAGAGTATGTTTGAGTTGCGGGTACTACGGTAAAAAACAGGTGTTTGAAGTCGCACAATAATCATGAGAAAGATAGCAATTGATATAATGGGAGGAGACAATGCGCCAGCGGAAATACTTGCTGGCGCCCTTTCTTTTGCAAAAGATAACCCTGAAGTAAAACTTTATTTGGTGGGGCTAGAAGAAAATTTCAAAGATATTGATATACCATCTAATTGTGAAAAGGTTATAACAAATGATTTTTTGCCAATGGATATAAAGCCAACTGAAGCAGTAAGAAGACGCAATAGCACAATGTATTTGAGCTGTAAATTGGTGAAAGATGGAATAGCCGATGGAGTTGTAAGTGCAGGTAATACAGGTGCTTTACTTGCTTGTGCAACTTTTGTAGTTGGAAGAATTAAGGGAATAGATAGGCCAACACTTGCCGTTCCGATACCTTCATCAAATGGTTTTTGTGTTATGGCAGATGCCGGTGCTAATATTGATGTTAAGCCTTCAAATTTACTTCAATTTGGAATTATGGCTGTAGAGTATGCTAAAATACTGGGAAAAGAAAATCCTAAGATTGGGCTTTTAAACGTTGGAACGGAAGATAATAAAGGGACCGAAAGAGAAAAAGAAGCTTTTGCAATGTTAAAGAATGTTTTTAAGGACCAGTTTATAGGAAACATTGAAGGAAATGATATAAATACGGGAAAAGTTGACGTAGTTATTGCAGACGGTTTTGCTGGAAATGTTGCAATGAAAACCATGGAAGGTGTTGCAAAACTTATAACTGGTCTTATTAAAAATGAAACGAAGAAGAATATCGTAAGTATTTTAGGTGCACTTTTGATGAAGCCTGTATTTAATAAACTGAAGGAAAAGGTGGACCCGAGAAAATACGGAGGTACGTTCTTTATAGGTGTAAAAGGTGTGGTAGTAAAAGCACATGGTAATTCTGATAGAATAGCTATTTATAATGCTTTAAAAGTTGCTAGTAAGGGTATTGAAGAGGAACTTCCGGAGAAAATAAGGGGGGCCATTGAAAATGTGTGGAATAGTAGGAATAGTAGGAACTGAATTTAATGTAGGGGAACTCATTGATGATTTACAAAAATTAGAATATAGAGGTTATGATTCCGCAGGAATTGCATACATTTGTGATGGAACAATTAGTGTTACTAAATCTTTGGGAAGAATAAAAAATCTTAGGGAGAAGATAAAACCTGTTAGATCACTTGCAGGGATTGCACATACAAGATGGGCAACACACGGTGCTCCAAATGATATTAATGCCCATCCTCATACTGATTGTACCGGTAAAATTGCCCTTGTTCACAACGGAATAATTGAAAATTATGTTGAATTGAGAGAGTTTTTAAAGAGTCGAGGACATGAGTTCAAATCGGAGACCGATACGGAAGTAATTGCCCACCTTATAGAAGAACATTTTGATGGTGATTTGTATAAAGCTGTTTTAATGACGGTAAAAAAGTTAAAAGGTGCATATGCAATTGCGGTAATGCATGCTGATTTTCCAAATTTACTTGTAGCTGCAAGAAAAGGTAGTCCACTTGTAATTGGTAAAGCACCTGACAGACTTATTTTAGCTTCAGATGTCACTCCCATAATTAAATACACTAAAGATGTGGTGTTTTTAGAAGAAGGAGATTTAGCAATTTTAAAAGACGGGGAATTTAAAATAACTGATTCAAATGGGAATCTCGTATTGAGAAAAATTTACCACATAGATTGGGATGAAGCAGCTGCAGAAAAGTCCGGATACAAACATTTTATGATCAAGGAAATTTACGAAGAGCCTGAAGCAATTGAAAGTGCATTAGTTGGAAGGGTAACTTTAGATGGTCCAGTATTACATGAGTTGAAAGAGTTTGATTTAGAAAACGTTGAAAAAATAAAATTAGTTGCTTGTGGAACAAGTTATCATGCAGCTTTAGTTTTTAAATACTTTGTTGAAAAGTATGCAAATATAGATATAGAAGTTGATGTGGCTTCGGAATTTAGATATCGAAACATATATGTTGATGATAAAACATTAGTAGTTGCAATATCTCAATCAGGTGAAACTGCAGATACGCTTGAGTCGGTTAGAATTGTGAAGAAAAAAGGTGCAAAAGTAGTTGCAATTTCAAATGTTGTAGGTTCAACTATTACAAGAGAAAGTGATGTAACGGTTTACATGAACGCTGGCCCTGAGATAGGAGTAGCTGCAACAAAAACATATGTGAATCAATTAGTTGTTTTGTACTTGCTTGGTATGGAGATTTTGAAAAAGAAAGGTATATGGAACGAAGATTTAGAAAATGACTTTGAATTTTTGAAAAGATCCCCAAATTTATTTAGAAAATTACTTGAAGATTTCAAAATTGATGAGCTTGCTTCATATTATAAAAATTACAATCATTTTATGTACATTGGACGTGGAATAAATCATCCTACTGCACTTGAGGGTGCTTTGAAATTGAAAGAAATAAGTTATATAAATGCAACTGCTTATCCAGCAGGTGAGTTAAAGCACGGTCCAATAGCTCTGCTTGATCCAAAATTTCCAGTGTTTGCTATTGCACCGCAAGGGTATTTATATGAAAAGATAAAGAGTAATATTGAAGAATCAAAAGCAAGAAAAGCAAGAATTATTGCAATAACAAACGAGGGTAATGAAGATCTATTAAAGATAGTTGATGATATAATTTACGTACCAAAAGCACCTGATGATATGTATCCTTTAATTATGTCACCTGTAATTCAGATGTTTGCATACTTAATAGCCGATATGAGAGGATATGATCCTGATAAACCTAGGAACTTAGCAAAAAGTGTTACTGTAGAATAATAAAACAACCCCCCATTAAAAATGGGGGTTAATTTTTATTTTCCACATTCAACATTTGAACCTTTAATTTTTTCAACTGCGTGTGGAATTGCAGGCAGCAAAACGTTCAAGTTTTCCTTTACCGCTTTGGGACTACCCGGTAAATTTATAATCAAAGTTTTGTTTGCAATACCTACAATAGCTCTTGAAAGCATACCATGGGGTGTATGTTTTAAAGCTTCTACTATCATTGCTATTTCCATTCCGTATATTCTTCTTTCAATTACTTTTAAAGTTGCTTCAGGGGTGACATCCCTTGGAGTTAATCCTGTGCCTCCTGTAGTTAAAATAACATCAATATCTTTTTTTACTAAACTATTTAATTCATTTTCTATTAATTTTTCATCGTCAGGTAAAATTTTATAACCAACTAGTTTTCCATTTATTTTATTCATTAGTTCCTGGATAACCTTTCCACTTATATCCTCTCTTTCGCCTTTAAAGCCTTTATCACTTAACGTTAATACAAAGTATTTCACTTCTTTTCACTCCTTTTAAAGTTCCCACTTTTTCCTCCAGATTTCTCAAGTAAATAAATTTCTTTGATCTCCATTTCTTTGTCAATAGATTTACACATATCGTATATTGTTAATGCAGCAATACTGACAGCAGTTAAAACTTCCATTTCCACTCCTGTTTGTGAAAATGTTTTGGCTGTTGAAAAGATTTCTATGTTATCTTTGTTTATTTTAAATTCTATATCTATGTTAGATATAAAAATGTTATGACACATTGGAATAAGTTCGGAAGTTTTTTTTGCCCCCATAATGCCTGCAATTTTTGCAGTGGTTAAAACATTACCTTTTTTTATTTCTTCATTTACTATTGCTTTGATTGTTTCTTGTTTCATAAATATTTTTCCGTATGCTTTTGCTATTCTTAAAGAGGGTTCTTTATTAGAAACATCAACCATACGTACATTGCCATCTTTACCTAAATGTGTTAATTCTTCCATATTATCCCCCCATTTTATGCATAGGTATTGTTTTTTCTATTTCATTAAAATAATGTTTTTCAGGTTTTTTGTTTATCGCAAATTTGATTCTTTCTTTTAATTTTTCTTCATCGTGAATTACGTCTTTTAAGGAGATATGATAGTCAAAGGCTAGACAAGGATATATTAAGCCATTTGCCGATATCCTAATTTTGTTGCAGGAATAACAAAAATTATGTGTCATTGCTGATATAAATCCAATGTATGAGTTTAATTCTTTGATTAAGAAATACCGTGAAGGTCCAAAACCGAGTTTTTTTGTTATGGGAATAAGTGTATATTTTTCCTTAATTTTTGATTTTAGATTGTCTTCACTAACAAAGTTTTCTTCTTTGTAACTGTTTCCTACAGGCATTAATTCAATGAATCTAATGGGAACTTCAATTTTTGAAGCAAATTCAATTAAATCGAAAATTTCATTGAAATTAATTTTTTGAACAACGGTGTTTATTTTTACATTCATTCCTAAACTTACAGCTTTTTCCAACCCTTCTAAAACATTTTTTAAATCATCTCTTTTTGTGATTTTTCTGAAGGTTTCCCTATTTAAGGAATCAAGACTAATATTAATATTTGTGAGACCGTTTTCTTTTAAATCTTTTAAAAGAAATGATAAAAGGGAACCATTTGTTGTCATACTAAAGTTTCCAAAATATTTTTTTAACATTTTTGCGATTTCTACAATGTCAGGTCTTAAAGTAGGCTCTCCACCGGTTATCCTAATGTGTTTAATTTTCATTTCTTTTAGAACTTTTATTAATGTTTCTAATTGTCTTAGATTTAAAAGTTCATCATTAGGTAAAAATTCTGCATTTTCATCCATGCAGTAGTTGCATCTGAAATTACATTTGTCTGTAACTGATAATCTAACGTAATTTATGTTCCTTTTGAATTTATCAATCATGTTTACTACCTCGATTCTGTGTATTTCCAAATATTTTGAACAATTCTTATAATTACGAAAATAATCATGGATATGATAAATATCAAGGCTGTTAAAGCTAACGCTTGGTTTAATCCATATCCTTGAAATTTGTCGTATGTTAAAACAGATAATGTCATTGGATAGTACGCTAAAATAGCAACAGCTCCAAATTCTGAAATACCTCTTGCCCACATTAATAAAGATCCAGTTATCATTTCGTGTTTAACTAAAGGAAGGGCAACGTAAAAAAAAGATTTAAAAGGAGTTGCCCCTAAAGAACGTGCAACTTTTTCATACCTTATATCAACCTTTTTAAATCCATCCTTTACAGAACTAACATATATACTAAAACTAAGAAATCCCATTGCTGCAACAATACCCCAAAATGTCTGAACAAACGATATACCAAATATACTTGCGCCTTTGCCAATTAAGGAAGCCCTTCCTAGCGTTAGTAATAAAGCAATACCTGCAGCTGTGTGTGGAATAGTTTGCGGAATATCTACAATTGCTTCTAGAAAAGATTTTAAGGGGAAATTATATCTCGCTACAAAGTATGCAAATGGTGTACCAAAGAAAATAGCAATTAATGTGGCGATAAAGGCTGCTGAAAATGTTATTTTTACTGAAGTAATAAACTCCTTGCTTTTTGCAATTTCTATAAGTAGGTGATAATCTACATTTAAGAAAACTGTCAAAAATGGTAATATTATACTCAAAACAAAGATTATGCTAATAATCATAACTAGGTACTTGAACATTGTCACTCTTCTCCTTTTTTAGTGTACTATGAACAATTCTGTACACTGCACAATCCCCGATTATTTCACTTTTATCGTGAGTTACGTGAATACAAATTAGATTATATTCCTGACATAACTGGTGTAGCAATTCCAAAATTTCCATCTTTATATCCTGATCCAACGCTGATAAAGGTTCATCAAGTAATAATATTTTTGGTTTGGTTACTAGTGCCCTTGCTAAAGCAACTCGCTGTTTTTCCCCGCCAGATAAATTTTGGACTTTTCTATTTAATATATGTGAAATATTGAACCTGTTTACGATATAGTTGAAAAATGTTGGATCTTTAATTTTTTTCATTTTTAAGCCAAATTCTATGTTTTTTTTGACATTTAAATGTGGAAATAAATGATAATTTTGATACATAAAACCTATATTTCTCTTTTCAGGCGGAAGAATCGAAATATCTTGGTTATTAAATAATATTTTACCAGTCTTTAGAGTAACAAATCCAGCAATGGCTTCAAGTAACAATGTTTTCCCCGAACCAGTAGGTCCTAATATATAAACGTATTCACCTGGATTTACTTTTAAATTATTTACATAAAGTTTGAAATTACCAACTTCAATTTTTAAATTTTGAATTTGTAATTCCAATTTAGAACCCCCATATTTCTTTCAACTCTTCTGGTAAGTTATCAGGATTATCTACCAATACGAACAGTTCCATACCATTTTCTTTGAAAATTTTTCTTCCTTTATCTGAATACATAAATTTTACAAATTCAATTGCCGCTTTTTTGTTTTGGGCATTTTTGAGAATAGTAAAGCTAAAATTGATGGGTTTACCAAAAATTTTCATGGGATTACCATCTTTACCTGGTACTTCTACGGATACTTTCTTATAATTTTCTTTATATTCATCTGAAGAGAGATTAATTTCATCAGGAAGTTCTAAGTACTTTAGATTATATTGAAAGGCAACAGATTTATACAAAAATGCATAATCTAATTCACCTGCTTCCAGGTATGCAACAAGATCAATTGATTTTTTAAGGATAAATTTATTTTTTGCATTTATAAATTTTTCAAATAACTCATTTTTTGAATAAAAATCTTCAGCTAACTTCATTACCATCAACGTTCTATATCCTGCAGGATCTAGATCAGGATTTGAATGGCCAAATAAGACTCCTTTTTTGAAAATTATTTCATACCAGTTATTTTTGTTTATTAAATCACAGTATTTTGACTTGTTCGTGTATGCAAGAACGATACTATTGTTGGAAAATACCACATTGTAATTTGCATAATGATCATAAAGAAATTCAGGTATTATAGTATAATCTGCTACAAAGGCAAGATCAGCTATTTGATGTAACTCAGTTATTTTCCTTGCAACAACTAAGCTACCTGCTGCTACTAGTTTTACATCTATTTTTGGATATTCTTGTTCAAATGCCTTTGAAAGTTCGTGAAGAACATTTGTTAATGAACCTGCATGAAAAATTATCAGGTCTTCTGCGTAAATATTTAATATTACAAAGAATAATAACAGTAAAATAACACTTTTCTTCATGCGCTTTGTTCCTCCTCAAGGTAGAATATAACTTCATCGTTGATTTTTATTTCTCCTCCTTTAATCACTTTCAAAAATATTCCTTCAATTGGCATTATACATTTCCCTATTTTTTTGGAAATAGCACAAGACAGGTGACATTTTTTGCCAATTTGGGTAATTTCAAGTAAGGCATTGCCTATTTTGACCTTAGTTCCAATGGGGAACTTGTGAATTTCCCCGTTTTTAATTGTAATGTTCTCTGCGAAATCTCCATAATTTATTTCATAACCATATTTTCTCATCTTTTCAATACTTTCAGCTGAAAGCATCGATATTTGTCTGTGCCAATTCCCGGCATGGGCATCACCAATTATGCCCCAATTTTCTTTTAATATAGCTTTATCAACTGGTTTTTTTGTTTCACCTTTCTTTTCGGATATATTGATAGAAATAATATAGCTTTTGAACAAGATACTCCCTCCAAATTAAAAATTTCCTTTTTACTATTATATCACTGTATTGTTTATCAAAAATAGGTGTTTTTTGTAGAAAAACAATTATAGTATAATTATTTTAAACATTTTCCTGAATACTTAAAGATATTCAACAAAAGGAGGTTATCATATGAAAGATAGATTTCACACATTTATTCCGAGGTTGAAGGTATACAGTGATTTTTTTGATAAATTAGTGGTTAGAACGAAAGTTTTGGAGCTAGGTACAGAGGAAATCCTTGGATATGCAAGTGCTGAAGATGTATATTCACCTGAAAATTTACCAGGTTTTGATAAATCTACAGTTGATGGTTATGCAGTTATTGCTGAGAATACTACTAATGCAAATAAAAGCACACCGGTAGTTTTAAAAGTTGTAGGAGAAATTTATATGGGAGAAGAATTTAAGGAAGAAATAAGTTCAGGAGAATGTGTTAGGATTCCAACAGGTGGAATGTTACCTAAAGGTGCAAATGCTTGTGTAATGATTGAAGATACTAAAGAATTTAATGGAAACGTTGAAATATATAAACCAGTTGTTTCAGGTGAGAATGTTATAAAAAAAGATAAAGATGTGAAAAAAGGAAGTTTGGTAGTAAAAAAAGGGGAAACGATAAATATTGGACATATACATAATTTACTGAGTTTGGGTATTACAAAAGTAAAAGTTTTCAAAAAACCATCTGTTTGTATAATTCCAACGGGAGATGAAATAATTGAACCTTCGGAGAAAAGGATAAAAACTCAAATTAGAGATGGTAATTCATATGCGTTAATGGCTTGGTTGAAAAGTCTTGGTTATGATGTAAGGAAATATAAAGTAGTTAAGGATGATCCGGAAGAATTTAAAGAAGCGGTAAAATGGGGACTTGAAAACGGAGATGTTGTAGTTCTTTCAGGTGGTAGTTCTGTAGGGGCTAGAGATTATGCATTATCAACAATCGAATATTTTGGAGAAGTTTTGTTTAGCGGAGTTCAAGTAAAACCTGGGAAGCCAGTTATATTTGGTAAAACTGATAAGAAGTTGATATTTGGATTACCTGGAAATCCTACTTCCTTTATTGTTAGTTCTTATCTTTTCTTAATTCCGGTTTTGAAGAAAATTTCTGGACATGAAGATTTTTTACCAAAACTGACCTGTTATGTAAGAGTTACAGAAGATATACCCAATACTTCTGGAAGGGAAAAATTTGTGTTTGTAAAATTAAGAAATGAAGGTAATGAGATATTAGCTCAACCGATTTTCGGAGAGTCGGGAATTGCTTCACCAATGAAATTTGCAGATGGACTTATTAGAATTCCTTTAAATAAGGAAATTATTTATAAAAATGAAATATGCGAATTTTATTCATGGAGAAGTTAGTTTTTGCGATTTATTTTACAAATTTTATTTTGATAAAATAATAATATATGATTTTTGATTAATACATCTTACAAGGGAGGGATAGTTATGAAAAAATGGGTTGCTTTGTTTGTTGCAGTGTTAATTATTGGAACTATTTTTTCTGGAACACTTGCTGAAATAAAAGAAAGAGGAAAACTTATTATCGGAACAGAGCCAACATTTCCGCCATTTGAATATGTAAACGAAAAAAATGAAATAGTCGGATTTGATATTGATATTGCTCAAAAAATAGCCGATGAACTTGGAGTGGAACTTGAAATTGTGAATCTTCCTTTCGATTCCTTGATTCCAGCATTAATGTCCGACAAGATTGATTTAATAGTTGCTGGAATGACGATTACTGAAGAAAGGGCAAAAGTTATTGATTTTTCAATACCTTACTTTAATGCAAATCAGGCAATTGTTGTGAGAGGAAATGAAGGATTTATGCCCGCAACATTGGAAGATCTTAAAGGAAAGAGAGTAGCAGTACAGCTTGGTACAACGGGAGATCTTGTTGTATCAGATATAAAAGAAATAATGGTAACAAGATTTCAAAAATTTACAGATGCCTTTTTGGAATTACAAAACAAAAGAGTTGATGCTGTAGTGCTCGATGAAGCAGTTGCCAATGCATATGTAAAGACGTTTCCAAAATTTGTTGTTTCCGCTATTATTGATACAGGAGAAAAATATGGAATTGGTGTAAAAAAGGGAAACACAGAATTACTTGAATTTGTTAACACCGTTGTTTCGAATCTTTTCAAAAGTCCGTATGATTTGTTAGTCGAAAAGTGGTTTGAGGAAACTAAATAACACAGGCAGCAGAGCTGCCTGTTTTTGTTAAAGAAAGGGGTTGTAATAATATGGAAGCAGTATCGGTTGTATTTGAGAATTTACCTTTTCTTTTATTAGGAGCCTGGGATACTTTAAAACTTACTTTTTTTGCTGTTTTAATTGGACTTATCATTGGAACTTTTATAGGAATGGGAAGGCTTTCTAAAATAAAAATTATAAATATTCCATCAACTGTATATGTTGAATTTTTAAGGGGGACACCTCTTTTAGTTCAAATATCCATAGTCTATTTTGGTCTTCCTCAACTTGGTATTCAACTACAAGCTTATCCAGCTGCAATTGTGGCTCTTGGTTTGAACAGTGGAGCGTATATTGCTGAAATTGTAAGGGCAGGAATCCAATCAATTTCAAAAGGTCAATATGAAGCCGCGAGATCCTTGGGACTTTCACATTGGCAATCTATGAAATATATTATACTTCCTCAAGCTTTCAAAAATATATTGCCGGCACTTGGCAATGAGTTCATAACACTTACAAAAGACAGTTCTCTTGCTTCTGTTATTGGAGTTACAGAACTAATGAGAAGGGGACAGTTTGTAATAACGAGAACATTTCAAACTTTTTCTATATATTTTGGAATTGCCGTTATCTACTTTATAATGACATTTACAATTTCTAGAATAGTAAGATACGTAGAAAAAAGGATGGCGGTAGCATGAGTGGACAAGGAAATGTTGTTCTTGAAGTTAGAGATTTACACAAGAGTTTTGGACATTTGAATGTTTTGAATGGAATAAATTTGAAAATAGAAAAGGGAGAAACAATAGTTATAATTGGACCTAGTGGTGGAGGAAAGAGTACTTTTTTAAGGTGTATAAATCATCTTGAAGATTATCAAAAGGGAGAGATAATCTTTTTGGGGCAAAAAATAGATAGGCACACTACGAATTTAAATGAAATAAGGACAAAAATAGGAATGGTATTTCAGCATTTTAATTTGTTTCCTCATATGTCAGTTTTAGAAAATCTAATTCTTGCACCCACAAAAGTGAAAAAAATTCCTGAAAAAGAAGCTATAGAAAAAGCAAAAAAGATTTTAGAAAGAGTAGGTCTTATAGAGAAAATTGAAGCATATCCAGATAACTTATCGGGAGGCCAAAAACAGAGAGTTGCAATCGCAAGAGCTTTGATGATGGAACCTGTTCTTATGCTTTTTGATGAACCAACATCTGCACTTGATCCAGAACTTGTCGGTGAAGTTTTGGAAGTTATGAAGGATCTTGCAAGATCTGGGATGACGATGATTGTGGTAACTCACGAAATGGGATTTGCAAAAGAGGTGGCAGATAGAATAATATTTATTGATAAAGGGGTAATAGTGGAAGAAGGAACACCAGATGAGATTATGAAAAACCCAAAGAATCAGCGAACCAAAGAATTTTTAAGACATATTTTATAAAAAAAGGCAGGTTTTAAACCCTGCCTTTTTATTAACCTTTAACTGAACCTGCAAGAAGTCCTCTAATGAAGTATTTTCCGAGAAGAATGTATACTATTAAAGTAGGTAGAGCGGTTAAAAGAGCTCCTGCCATCTGAACATTCCATTCAATAACTTGACTTCCCGCAAGATTAACCAAAGCAACAGTTACAGGTTGTTTATCAGGGCTACTGGTAACAGTTACTGCAAATAAGAATTCATTCCAAATATTTGTAAATTGCCAGATTATAACCACTACAAATGCTGGGATTGAGATGGGAAATAAAACTTTGGTGTAAGTTTTAAAAAATCCTGCACCATCCATGTATGCTGCTTCTACAAGTTCATTGGGTACTTCACTGTAGTAGTTTCTAAAAATAAGTGTGGTGATGGGTATTCCGTATACTACATGAACTAAGATTAAACCGGGAATGGTGCCGTATAACTTTATACTTTGTAAGAACCTAATTAACGGGAATAATATACTTTGATATGGAATAAACATTCCAAAGAGTATTATTGCAAAAACAAGGTTTGCGTATTTAAACTTTATTTTTGAAAAAACATATCCGTTTATTGAACCAATAAACGAAGAGATTATAGTAGCTGGAATCGTAAGATAAAAACTATTTTTTAAATTTGGCCCAAGTTTTTGAAATGCTTTTATAAAGCCACTTAGTGACCAATCTTTAGGTAACTTCCACATGTCTGACATACCAATTT
Source organism: Thermosipho atlanticus DSM 15807 (assembly GCF_900129985.1). Taxonomy (NCBI): domain Bacteria; kingdom Thermotogati; phylum Thermotogota; class Thermotogae; order Thermotogales; family Fervidobacteriaceae; genus Thermosipho; species Thermosipho atlanticus. Next base: position 180,193 of record NZ_FQXN01000004.1, read on the forward strand.
CTTGCAAAGGCTTAAAAGTAGTAGCAAGAAGCACGTAAAGAGGAATAAGTATGTACACAGAAATAAGAATTAGAAAAAAATAGGTGATTATTTTCCTCATCTTTTTTCACCTCTCAGACTGGTGACAAGGTATGGTACGATTACTACTGCAACAAGTAAAAGCATAATAATCGCGATTGCGGAACCTAATGCATATCTATTGCTTCTAAATGTTAATTCGAACATGTATATTGCAGGGACATCAGTTACGAAATTTGGGCCACTACCGGTCATTGCAAATACAAGATCAAATATTTTTAATGAGATATGTCCCAATATTATTAAAGCACTTAAAGTAATTGGTGTAAGGAGTGGCATTTTAATTTGCCAGAATATTTTCCAGTTGGAGGCTCCATCAACTTTTGCAGCTTCGATAATATCATCAGGAATACCTCTAAGTCCTGCTAGGTACATTGCCATAGTATAACCAGATAATTGCCATATTGCTGCGATAATAACAGGAATGAGGGCAAGATTAAACCTTCTTAGAGAATCAGTCGAGGTATACCAACCCCACATCAAGTTATCAAGTCCCAATTTATGAAATAAAAGGTTTAGACCTTGTGGGTTGTTAGGAAGAGTTCCTGGAGCAAATATCCAACTCCAAACGGTACCTGTAACAACAAATGAAATAGCCATTGGAAAAAGAAAGAGGTTTTGGAAAATTCTGGAGCTTTTTAAACCTCTATCAACCAAGATAGCCATTAAAATTCCAAGTGCAATTGTACCGAAAAGGAAAAATATTGTGAAAAATAAAGTGTTCCAGAGATCAATCTGAAATCTTGTATCTTGAAACAACCTAATATAATTTCTCAAGCCTACAAATTTGTATTCACCTCTTAAAAGTGCCGAAAAGCTATTCCAATTTGAAAAAGAAACTCTTAATGTCCATGAAATAAAGCCATATACAAATATTGCGATTGCAATTATTGAGGGTGTTAAAACGGATATTCCTATAACAAGATTTTTCTTTTTCAAAATCTTTCACCCCTTTATAAAAGCTGGGGCGGAAGATTCCGCCCCAATTATGTTATTGAGATGCTTAATCTGTTACGTAACCATTATCATCAGCAATCCAAAGAATTTCTTTAAATGTTTTGTCAACATTTTGTTCTGTAACGAAAATGTTAATTGCATCCATTAATGCTGTTGCAAAGGATTCTGGCGCTGCAGAACCGTGAATTATTGAAGGACATATTGTTTTGGTGGAGAAATCTTTCATTGACCATTGTAGGTAAATATCATATTTTGACTTATCTGCATCGATTCTTGCGGGAATTGACCCCTTGATTGGGTTGAATATGTCTTGTGCTTCCACTGTTGCCAATAATTTTAACCATTTAATAGCATTTTCTCTGTGAGGAGCATTTTTTGGAAGTCCGAAAGTATCGGAGACTAGCATGAACGCATTTTGGGTTCCAGGAAGAGCAAACCATCCAAAGTCTACTCCAGGTTTCCAACCAAGTGTTTTAAGATAACCTTCGGCCCAGTCCCCCATCATGTTTGCAAATGCTTTTCCCTCAAAAACAAGCCTTGTAGCATCTTGCCATGTAAGAGCAGAATGGTCAGAATTGACGTATTTCAATACGTCTTTCATAATTGCTAAAGCATTTTTAATTGCAGGATCGTTAAATGATGCTTCACCTTTCCAGAGTTTGTTGTATTTCTCTGGACCAAGCTCGGAAAGCATAATGCTTTCAAATAAGTGTAATGATGTCCACTTATTTTTGTCACCAAGGGCTATTCCCGTGTATCCCAATTTTTGTGCTTTATCAAGATACATCAAAAATTCTGCCCAAGTTGTTGGTTCCTTAGTCATTCCAATTTCTTTGGCAATTTTCTTGTTGTAGAATACCACATTTGCTCTGTGAACGTTCACGGGAATGGAATAAACTTCTCCTTTGTAGCTGACGATATCTATTAAGTCTTTTGGAAATTTGTCTAAAACGCCCATATCTTTCAATATCCAGGTAATTGGTTCCATGAGTCCAGGAATTACATAAGTATCTGTTAATTCCATTCCGGCGTGTACTTGGAATGAATCTGGTGGATTTCCTCCGAGCATTCTTGTTTTTAAAACAGCTTTTGCATTTGTACCTGCCCCACCTGCAACTGCTGCATTAATGATTTCAACATCCGGGTAATATTTATGGAATAAATCAAAAAGCGCTAAAAGACCTTCTTCTTCCCCGCCACCTGTCCACCAACTGAAAATTTCTAAAGCATTTTCAGCGGCAAAAATGCTGAACGAAAAGATAATAACGGCAAGAACAATAACGAAACGTTTCATCTTTACACCTCCCTTTTGAGTGTTCAACGATATTATTTTATCACAAATCTTAGTTGAAATTACAAAACTATAAAGTGTATGATAAAATATCAGAAGAGGTGATTTTGTGGGAAAAATTTTTGTCATAATAAATATTTTTATTTCTTCCATTATAATTAACTCTACTGCTCCTCTGATGCCAGTTTTCCAAAATTATCTTGGAATTTCTATTTCGCGTTCTTCATATATCCCTGTATTCGGAGTTCTCGGAACGACGATTTTTTCATTTTTAATGTCGATTTTGGTTTCAAAGTTTGGATTAAAAAAATCGAATTATTTTGGTTATTTTTTGTTGTTTTTGGGACTTTTGTTCTTTTCATTTTCAAAAAATTTTTTTGGAATAATTTTAGCTTCATTTTTAGCCGGAGCTTCAACTGCCGTTCTTTTTACATCTCTAACTACATTATTAATTCACCTTGAAAATCCTCGTTTTGGCTTAACACATGCATTTTTTGGCTTGGGAGGGATTGTCGCCCCAACGTTGGTTTCTTTTTCAATAAAGAGCAATTTTAGTTATAGGTATTTGTATATGGGATATTTTTTGGTAGTTATAATAATCTTTATCTGGAATATTTTTATAAAACTGCCGGATGCAAAATACGAAACTATGAAGTTTAATAAGATAAAGAAAACAATTTTAAAGCCCGTATTTTTTATTTCTATTATTTCTTTTTTCCTGTATTCAGGAAGTGAAATAGGGCTTGTTACTTGGTCCTCAAATTTGTTTATACATTTTGGTTTTTCTGAAGACAAGGCTGCTCTCGTAATTAGTATGTTTTGGATTTTTTATACACTTTCTAGGTTTTTAAGCGACTTTGTCTTAAAATTAATAAGTGAAAAAAAGATAGCAATTTTTTCTACGTTTTTTGCATCGTTTTTAATATTTTTCATGCTATTAACCAAAAATGCTTATATTTTCCCTTTGGTTGGTTTTACAATGGGATCTACCTTTCCAATGATACAAAGATATGCTAATATGAATTTAAACAAGGAAGAAGTCGGGTTGTTGAATGGTGTTACATATGGTTCTACAGGAATAGGTGGGATTTTGTTCTCATACTCTATGGGTTTTCTTTCTGATTTTAGCATTCCCGCAATGTTTGTTTTGCCTCTTGTAGGGTTAATATTAGTAGCGATTGTTCAACTTTTGTGGAAAAGGGGGAATAGAGGTTGAAGATAGGGATTGTTTTTGGCACAAGGCCAGAGGTAATTAAAATAGCACCAGTGTATTTAAAGGCAAAAGAAAAGGAAATAAATGTGGTTGCAATAGCTACAGCTCAGCATAGGGAAATGATGGATATGATGTTAAAAGTATTTGATATGTCTCCAGACTATGATATGAACATCATGACAGCAAATCAATCTTTAAATAGCGTAGCTGCAAAAGTTTTAGTAAAACTGGAAGAAATTATTAAGGAAGAAAAATTGGATTGGATATTTGTCCAAGGAGATACTACAACTGCAATGGCTGGAGCGTTGTCTGGGTTTCATATGGGAATAAAGGTTGGTCATATTGAAGCCGGTCTTAGAAGCGGTAATTTGCGAGATCCGTTTCCTGAAGAGATGAATAGACGGGTAATTGATCAAGTGTCCGATTTAATGTTTGCCCCAACAAAAAACGCAAAGAAGAACCTGTTAAAAGATGGATTTTCAAAAGATAGAATTCTTGTAACTGGTAATACAGTTGTAGACTCACTCATTTACGTTCAAGAAAAATTCGATCTTGATTCTATACGAAAACAGTATACAAGTGAAGATGATTATATATTAGTTACCTTACATAGAAGAGAAAATTGGGGAGAAAAGATGAAGAATATTTTAGAAGGTATAAAGAAGTTTTCCATTGAATACAATTTACCAATTGTATTTCCCGTTCATTTGAATCCAAAAGTAAGAAAGGTGGTAAATGAAGTACTTGGAGAATATGATAAAGCAATTTTACTTGAGCCGGTGGATTATATTTCATTTTTGAGTTTGTTAAAAGGTGCAAGGATTGTAGCTTCTGATAGTGGAGGAATACAGGAAGAAGCTCCAAGTTTTGGAAAATTTGTCGTTGTATGCCGAAATACCACGGAGAGACCAGAACTAATTGAAAGTGGGTACGGCATTTTGGCTGGAACTGAGAAGTTATCGGTTTTTAAGGCACTTGTAAAAGGTTTTAATGTAAAGGTTGATAAGTCAAGGAATCCTTTTGGTGATGGTAAAGCATCAATACGAATTTTGGAAGCTGTGTTATAATTTTAATGTAGAAAGGTTAAAGGGGGTACAAAGTGAGAGAGTATCTTTTTCCCATCCTTTTGGGATACTTTATTGGTGCAATTCCTTTTAGCTTTATAATTGCAAAGATTAAAGGAATTGATCTCAGAAAAACAGGTAGTGGTAATGTAGGTGGCACAAATGTACTAAGAAACGCGGGAGCCTTATACGGTGGTATTGCGTTTTTTCTTGATATTTTTAAAGGATTTGTTGTGGTATTGATCGTTAAAGATTTGGGAATTAATGCTCAGCTTTTGGCGGGAAGTTTTGCAGTCTTTGGTCATTGCTTTCCAATTTATTTGAAATTCAAAGGAGGTAAGGGTGTAGCGACTACCCTTGGGATGTTTTTTGGAGTTTATCCTTTATCTGGAGCCGTGTTCTTTGGGATATGGCTTTTAGTTGTTGGTGTAACTCAATATGTATCATTAGCTTCAATTATTGCACTTTTAAGTGCAAGTATATTTACACTTTTAGCAGGTAAAGATTACTGGTTAATCTTTCTTGCGCTTTCATTATTTTCTATTTTAAGACATAGGTCAAATATTCAAAGGTTAGTAAATGGTGCTGAGCGAAAAACGGATGTAATTGACATTTTCCTTAAGATTAGAAGCAGAAAAAAGGGATAGGGGGTTTGTAAATGGAAAATACCATTATTCCAGAAGGTTTGCTGGTTTATTTAAGGCCTGTAATAGAATACTGGTATTATTCTTTAATTATTGGTATATTTTTGGTTTTTGCGGCAAAGTTTGTTGAAAAAATTTCTATAGCCTTACTTGGATTTTTACTAGGTATAAATGTGTTATTCCCCGTCTTATTAAACCAATTTCCTCAACTTAACGAATTGCTTACAGACCCAGCGTATTATCAAATTTCAATGTTAGTGTTTGGTGTGATTGTTGCTGCCGTGTTGTTTGCTTTGTATAAATCCTTTGTGTTTATTGCAGGATTTGGTGTTGTTGGTATTATAGGATACTACCTTGCAGATTTTACTATTCAATTTTTTGATATACAACTTAATTTTAATCCGTTATATATTACCGCTTTAATAGGAGTGATTTTGGGGTTAATTGGTGGAATTATTTCAACAAAAAAGAGTTCTGAAGTTATTTCAATAATGTCCATTGTTGTAGGTTCAGCAACTTTAAGCGCAGTTGTGGTTGGGTTAATTACACGTAACAACATTGAAGAGAAAATCACAGAACCATTATACTCTTCAATTTTCATAGGAGTGTTTTTAGCACTTGTAATACTTGGATCAGTGTGGAATTTTAAGAGATCAAAGAAGTCGGAGGTGGCGTAAGTTGAGGCTTTCAATAGAGTGGTTAAGAGATTTTGTCAATGTTTCCGCATCTGCTGAAGAAATTGCCGAAAAATTCAGTCTGAGTGGTAATAATATAGAGGAGATGATATCTCCGTTCAATGTTTCTGGGAAGATAGTTGCTGGAAAAGTAATAGAAGTTCAAAAGCATCCAAATGCTGATAGACTTATTGTCTGTAAAGTAGATATTGGTAATGAGATAAAGACAATTGTTACGGGAGATTTAAGTGTAAAAGAAGGAGATATAGTTCCCCTTGCACTTGAGGGAGCAAGACTAGGTGACTTAGTAATTACTCCCAGGAAAATGAGAGGTATTTTATCAGAAGGAATGATGTGTTCCCTTGAAGAATTGGGTTTAGAAGAAAAATCTGATTCAGTGTATAGATTTAAGGAAAAACTAGAACCGGGCACGGATATAATTTCGTATTTGAAATTAGATGACAAAGTTTTGGACGTTGAAATTACACCAAACAGGCCAGATTGTTTGAGTGTAATAGGACTTGCAAGGGAAGTATCTGCACTTTTTGATGTAGATTTAAAAATGCCAAAAGGTACTTTTGAAATAGATGGCGACTGTGATGTTTCAGTTGAGATTGAAAGTGAAGGATGTTGGAGATATACTGCTAGAGTTGTAAAGGGAGTAAAAGTTGAACCAAGTCCTCTTTGGCTTCAAAGAAGGCTTATAGCAGCTGGAATTAGACCAATAAATAACGTAGTTGATATAACAAACTATGTTTTACTTGAAACAGGACATCCCGTGCACGCTTTTGATTTGAACCTTCTTTCAAGTAAGAAGATTGTTGTTAGAGACGCAAGAAAGGGTGAGAAAATTCTTCTTTTGGATGGAAAGGAGTATGAACTTACAGGAGATGAAGTTCTGATTACCGATGGCGAAAGACCTCTTGCACTTGCAGGAATAATGGGTGGGGAAGAAAGTGGAGTTAATGAAAATACAACAGATGTATTACTTGAGGTTGCTATGTTTGATCCAGTAAGGATAAGGAAGACTGCAAAAAACCATGGTATTATGTCGGAATCTTCTTACAGGTTTGAGCGAGGAGTTGATCCTAATGATTCTGAGTATGTTATAAACAGACTTTCAGAGTTATTGTACAAACTTGCTGGAGGTATTTCAACAAACATTGTTGATGTTTACCCAAAGAGAATAGAACCAAGAGTGATAAATTACCCAAAAGATTTAACTGTTAAAGTAATTGGAGAAGATATTGATGAAAATGTTCAGAAAAAAATTCTTGAAAGACTTGGGTTTAAAGTTGAAGATATAGATGAAAAATCTTGGAAAATTACTGTTCCTACCTTTAGATATTTTGATGTTGAAAGACCTATAGATATTGTTGAGGAAATTTCAAGGATATACGGAAACGATATGCTTGAAGGTGAACCATTTAGGATTTTAGTTGGTGGTACTGGAAGAACTAAGAAACAAAAGTTAAGATACAAATTGAAAGAACATATGATTTCTGAGGGATTCAGTGAAGCAATAACTTTAACATTTGTCTCGGAAGCAATAGTTGATAGATGGAATTTTGTAAACGAAAAGGTGAAAATTAAGAACCCAATCAACGAAGAGATGGATGTTGTGAGACCTACATTAATATATGGCCTTCTTGGTTCTCTATCGTACAATTACAAAAGACAAAACAGAGATGTGAAGTTATTTGAAATCGGAAAGGTATTTAAAGGAACAAGCGAAAATCCTGTGGATATTGAAAAAATAGCCGCCGTTGCTGTGGGAAGAATTAACAAATACGATTATACTGATTATAGAACATTTACATTTTACAATTTTAAAGGAATAATTGATAACCTGTCTAGTATTTTAAGAGTAAAATTTGAATACAAAAAAGCTGATATTCCAGGGTTTGTTCCCACTAGAACGGCGAAAGTTATACTGAATGGAAAAGAGATAGGTTTTGTTGGTATGGTAGATCCCGAAATTGCGGACAAATTTTACGATGTGAAGGATGAAATATATGTATTTGAACTTTCAACGGAAGATTTGTACGAAAATTACAAAGAAGTTCCATCGTACAGAGAAAGTGTTGTGTATCCTTCTGTTAGAAGAGATGTTTCTTTCCTTGTACCAAAAAGTTTTAAGATGGGTACAATAATCGATGAATTGTTTGAATATAACTATGTGGAAGAAGCAGGTGTTTCAGATATTTACACAGGAAAAGGAATTCCAGAGGGATTTACAAGTGTTACTGTGTATTGTGTATTTAGATCTAATGAGAAAACTTTAAGCGAGGATGAAATAAATGAAATATGGACAAGTATAAAGAAGAAATTAACTGAAAAGTATCCAATTAAGTTAAGATTCGAGGAGGTGTAACGTGAAGTCTGGTTTTGTTGCTCTTGCAGGTAAACCAAATGTTGGAAAGTCTTCTCTTGTAAATGCTATAGTTGGAAGAAAAGTATTAATTGTTTCTGATAAACCGCAAACTACAAGAAATAGAATTAACGTAATTCATACTACAAATGAGTATCAGATAATTTTTGTCGATACTCCGGGAATTCACAAACCTCTATATAGACTTGGTGAATATATGGTCAAGGCAGCTGTGACTGCCTTGAAGGGGGTTGATTTGATTTTAACTGTAGTTGATGCCAAAGAAGGTATAAGAAAACCAGAAAAGTTTGTTTTTGATTATGTAAATCAATCTGGTACACCAACGATAGGCGTGGTCAATAAAGTTGATCTTGTGGACAAAAAGATAGTGGAAAGTCTTGTAGATAAGATGAGGAGTGAATTAAAAAATTGCATTGAAATTGTAGAAACGTCAGCTATTAAGGGAGAAGGTATAAAAGAACTTTTGGATTTAATAGTGGAAAATATACCTGAGGGTCCTCAGTTTTACCCAGAAGATATGATAACGGATAGACCTTTCTCATTTATGGCTTCTGAGATAATAAGGGAAAAGATTTTTCAATATACATATGAAGAGGTTCCACATTCTGTTGCAGTTATTGTCGAAGAAATTAAAGAAAGAGAAAACGGAGTTTTGTATATAAGGGCAATTATATACGTTGATAGGGATAGTCAAAAAGGAATTATTATAGGTCATAAAGGAAGCATGATAAAGAAGATTGGTCAGGATGCACGCAAGGAACTGGAGTTTCTAACCAACCAAAAAATCTTTCTTGATTTACATGTAAAAGTAAAAAGACATTGGAGAGATAAGGACTTTATTATTTTAAACGAAATAGGCATGAAAGATGATATTAAAGATTGAAAAATTTAATAAAATGTTATATAATTTTAAATAAAGGGCTTGGAATTTTCCAAGGAGTGGTTATTTCTGAAAATAAAAGAGTTGTTAAATGCTTTAAATTCTTTAGTTTTAAATGTTAATTGCGATTTAGAAACGGAGATAAAACACATTTCTTCTTATTCTCGTGATTTAAAAGAAGAAACTCTTTTTATCTGCCGTGAGGGTCTCACCTTTGATTCCCACTCTATTATTGATAAATTGTACGATCAAGGTGTAAAAGTTTTTATTGTAGAAAAAGAGGTTTCTAGCTTTTTCCCTCATATCCAAGTTGTTGATTCGCGAATTGCCGAAGCAGTTATTGCAAGCGAATTCTATGGAAAACCTTTTGAAAAACTTATCACCTTTGGTGTTACAGGAACTAATGGTAAAACTACATGTACGCATCTTTTTCATCATATAATGCATAGTCTTGGATACAAGGGAAGTATAAGTGGTACAGTGCTAAACGATATAATGGGAGATAAATTCTACCATCATAACACTACACCAAGTTCAATAGAGATTTTGAGAAATATGGCAAAAACGGTTAATAACGGCGGGCAATATTACGGTATGGAAGTTTCATCCCATGCACTTGCACAGTATAGAGTGGAAAGCATACGGTTTGACGTTGTAGGTATTACTAACATCACTAGAGATCACCTTGATTTTCATAAAACATTTGAAGATTATAAAAAGGCAAAGTTACATATTTTAAATCTTTTAAAACCAGAAGGTGTTGCAATTGTTAATCATGAATATTTGAAAGATATTAAAAATAACAATGTGAGAATAGTTACATTTGGAGTAGATAGAAATTCTGATTATGTTATTAAAGAAGTAACAACCAATTGGTCAGGTACATTTTTTAAGTTAGATACTCCATACGGTCCAAAAAGTATCTCTTCTCAGTTAATTGGAGAGTATAATGCATTTAATATAACTCTTGTCCTTGCCGCTTTAGTTGAAATTGGATATGACATTGACGAAGTTATAAATGTAATTTCAACATTTAGAGGAGTAGATGGTCGTTTTGAGATTATTCACGAAGCTAGAAAACTTGGAATAGAAGTAATTGTTGATTTTGCTCACACCCCCGATGCTCTTGAAAAGATTATTCTTTCATTGAGAAAACTTTCTAAAGGAAGAATAATAACGGTATTTGGTGCTGGTGGTCAAGCAGACAAAGGAAAAAGACCAATGATGGGTGAAATAGCTTCTAAGTATTCCGATATTGCAATAATTACTACTGATGACCCTCGTGGTGAGGATCCTAATAAAATAATTAAGGATGTAGAAAAGGGATTAGTACCAGGAAGTTTGTCACTTTCAATAGTTGATAGAAGAGAAGCAATTGAAACTGCTATTACTCTTGCTAACAAAGGGGATGTTGTTTTAATTGCAGGTAGAGGTCATGAACCATATCAAATATTTGATGACAATTACAAGAAGCCATTTAAAGATAGGGATGTTGCAATAGATATTATCTTTCAGAAAATAAATAAAGGAGAAAAGACATTTAAATGATGAAAGTGCTTCTTGTAAATATCGACCAAGAAAAACTAAAAAGTTTTCTTGGTGTTCCCATTGAATGTGTAAGTATTGAAAGTTTTAATGAGATTTCCTGTAAAAGTACAGGAAATTTATTTTTTATTTACACTGATACTGATGTGAATATACCTGGTGAATATGATGTAAAAGTGATAAAGAAAAATAATGAAATAACAGTTATGTTTGACAGAGAATATACTATTTCGTTAAATAGTGGTGATTATCATCTTTTAGATTTTAAAACTGACGGAACAATATATAGGTATATCTTCAAAATAGGAGATACAAAAGGTATTTATGTTTTAAAAAACAAGTTAAATGAAGATGAGATTCTTCATTTTCTGCTTTCCCTTTTTGTAATTGAGAAAATATTATAAAGCCATGAAAAGGAGAAGTGTATGGAAGCAGTTTATATTATTTTAGCTTTTGTAATTACAAGTATATTGTTCCCAATATACATTAAGATAATGAGAAGGTATAAATTGGGACAGTATATAAGGAAAGAGGGGCCCGATCTTCATAATTATAAAACGGGAACACCAACAGCAGGTGGTATTCTTTTTGTTATTATCTCAACAATTTTTGGAATAATAATGAGGGCGCCTCTAGTGTTAATTTTATCACTTGCGTTATTTGGTATTGTTGGCTTTATAGATGATTTCGCAAGTATAAAGAAGAAAGACGCACTGGGTCTTCGAGCCTATCAAAAATTTCTTTTACAAGTTTTATTTTCAATATTTATTATTTCTTTTACTGATGTTAAACCAATCTTTGGAAAAGAAGTTTCAGGATTTACTTTTTATCTTTTCTGGGTTTTTGTAATAGTTGGAGCATCAAACGCTGTAAATTTAACGGATGGTCTTGATGGCCTTGCAGGTTGGGTTTGGGTAACATCAATCCTTCCAATGGCTTTTTTATTAAAAGATAAGTTTTCTCTTCTTGTAGTTGCAACTGTTTTATCTTTCTTACTTTTCAATACCAGACCTGCATCGATATTCATGGGAGATACAGGTTCTTTGGCGCTTGGTGCGTTTCTTGCAACTTTTGCTTTGTATTATAACGCTGAAACGCAACTTGCATTTTCATCCTCCATTTTTATTGTAGAGACACTCAGTGTTATACTACAAGTGGGTTCGTATAAATTGTTTAGAAGAAGGATCTTCAAAATGTCTCCTATTCACCACCATTTTGAACTAATCGGTTGGAAGGAAGAAAAGATCGTAGGTGTTTTTTCGGCAATAAACCTTGTTATAGCAGTTTCGTATATGATTCTAAGTTGGTGAAATTTTGAATGTAGTTATCCCTTTTATTGTAACTTTTCTTACTTATTATTTTGCTAGAAAGTATAAATTTCTTCTTGATTATCCTGATTCAAGAAAAAATCATCACACCCCCACTCCACAGATAGGTGGTATAATATTATTTATTTCACTTTTATTTTTGTTTAGAATAAGCGATAATGTGTTGTTTTCTATGGGGGTTTTTCTTTCATTTTTCTTTGGACTTATTGACGATGTAAAGAATTTATCTTATAAATCAAAGTTTTTGTTTGAATCGGTTATATCTTTAATATTTGTTTTAAATACAAATCTTACGCTTTTTGGTTATAACGGGATTTTAGTAAAAATATTTACTTTTTTCTGGTTTATAGCTATTGTAAACGGGTTTAATATGATTGATGGTTTAAACGGACTTTCAACGGGTGTGTTTTTGATTTACTCGTTGTTTTTAAAAAGCTACAACCTATCATTTATTTATCTTCCAATTTATCTTTTTAACCTTTTCGGGAAGTTTTTTATGGGAGAGTCCGGGACACTTCTTTCGTCATTTTTGCTTTTAACTTTCCTTTCAAAGCAAAATAATGAATTAGTTTTCCTTACAGTATTCTTTGGGTACCCTGCATATGAAGTTATCTCAAGTTTTTTAAGAAGAATTATATCCGGCAAGAGTCCATTCTTGCCGGATAGAAAGCACCTTCACCATGTATTTTCTGAAAGGTTTGGAAACATTACTTTTTTGTTTTTTGCATACACTCTCTCAGTTCTTTTTATTTTGTTATCCCATAAACTCTACGGAGTTTTCTTCTACATCTTCATTTGTCTTTCCTTGTTCATCTTCCAACGCAAAATTAAGGGAAGCAATGGCAACCTCTAATTGTGAAAGATCAGGTTCTGCAGTAGTAAGTTTTTGAAGAAGTAACCCTGGAAAAGATAAAAACCTTAAAAAAGGAAATTTGTCAAAAACTTTTAAAAGTTCATATGACAAAGAAGCTACGATGGGAATAAAAATAATTCTAATTATTACTCTTTCCCAACCAGTTAAAGGTTTCCATATTCCAAAAAGACTAAATAGTAATATTGCAACAATGAGGAAGATCATTACAAAGTTAGTTCCACAACGTGGATGTATGGTTGTATACTTTTTAACATTTTCCGGTGTGAGTTTCTCTCCATGTTCATACGCATGTATTGTTTTGTGCTCTGCTCCGTGATATTGGAAAACCCTTTTAACATCTTTAAGAAAAGATATTATCCAAACATAAAGAAGAAATAAACCAAGGCGGATAAATCCATCGACAATGGAAAATAAAAATTCGTTGTTTTTAACACCTAACATATTTGTAAGCCAAACTGGAAGAAGAATGAAAAGTCCTATTCCCATTACAACAGCAATGAGAATGGAAATAAAAGTATCAGATTTTTTCATTTCTTCTCCTGAAGAAATTTCTGCTGATCTATCAAGTGCTTTCATTCCATAGTAGAGGGAGTAATACAAGCTAAAAAATCCCCTTAAAAATGGTATTTTTAGATACTTGGTTTTTTTAATTTTACCGAGTTCTTCGGTTACTATTTCCCCTTTTTTATCTCTAACAGCTATTGCAACCTTTTTGCCCATCATGAGGACACCTTCGATTATTGCTTGTCCACCAACTTTCATGTTTCTACCTCCTAAAATAAAGGGTGCTTAAAGCACCCATATATTAAAATATTAAAGTTTTGTTGTTTTCCACTAATAACAGAAAACCGGCGAAATTTTCTTCATCTTTTTGTTTTTCTCTTTCGCCTATAGTTACATAATCTCTAAAATAGAAATACACCATTCAATAACTCACTATCCCGTATTACTCAGCTTTCTTTGTAGTAAGATATACCTTGAAAGAAATACCTGTTCTTGTTTCTCCATCAATCTCTACTTCAATAAAACCTGGTACTGCAAAGAGATCTTTTCCGTCTTCAGACAAGAACCTTCTTGCTACCGCAAGCGCTTTTGATGCTTGATTGACAGCTCCTGCCCCTATTGCTTGGATTTCAAGTTTTTCGTTTTTGGTAAGAGAACCTACAATCGCTCCTGCAACTTTGTTGGGGTTTGATTTTGAGCTGACTTTCAAAGTTTCCATATATATACCATCCTCCTTGTAGAAAAAATTAATATGACTGTTAATATGGGTAATAATATTTTAACATATAATTATAAAAAAACAAAATTTTATTGAATTTGTCTTTTTAAAGTCATATAAAAATATTAATGTTTCAAAACAACTTCTAAAATTCTAGGATTTAAATAAGGAAATGTTGAAAATAAGTAAAAACAGTTAAATTGAGATATGTAGATGTTATTAGGTATGAAAAAAAGTTGTTGAAAAATAATCTCCACCACGATGGTGGAGATTACTACAAAAAATTTGTAATTACTTTAGATAAGGAATTTTAGTAATTTTTACATTTTGATTTGTTATAAAAACATTGTAGATATTTTCTTTGAATATTATCTTGTAGCTCATAGATTTCCAGTGTTTTGGAAGCCATGGATGAAATGAAAGTGTGTCATTTTCAATTCTCATCCCACCAAATCCGAATATTGCCGCTTGCCATGTTCCTCCAGCACTTGCAGCATGAATTCCATGTTCCGTGTTACCTTGGTTGTTTTCCAGATCTACAAGGGCTGTTCTCATAAAGTGTTGATATGCCTTTTCATGATTTCCAATAGTTAAACCAAGAATTGCATAGATACTTGGACTAAGTGATGATTTGTGCATAGTCCTTTGTTCGTAATATTCATAGTTAACTTTTTTAGTGATATCATCGAATTCTTGGGGTAGCACAAACATTGCCATGATAACGTCGGGTTGTTTTATTAACTGGTAGTTATTGAGATTTGATAGATCAACTCCTTTGGGCCATACTGGCATATTTTTTTCATCAAATTCTGTAATCTTTTTATCTTCCAAATTAAAATAACCTTCAAATTGCTCAATTAAATGGGATTTTTTATCCCAAGGAATGTACAGTTTATTAGCTACTTCCTTCCAATGTTTAATTTCTTTTTCCGTTAATCCAACTTTTTTAATTGTTTTTTCATATTCTTTTGGATAGTTATTTTTTACAAAATTTGTATATTCTATAGCTTTTAATATATTCCATTTTGCAAGAAAATTAGTATAAAAGTTGTTATTTACATGTTCATGGAATTCATCTGGCCCAATTACGTTATTTATCTCATACCGCTCTTTTTTAGAGTTAAACTCTACCCTACTGCTCCAAAATCTCGCTGTTTCAAGTAATATTTCAAAACCATAGTTTAAGAAAAAATCCCAGTCATTAGTTGCTTTTAGATATTCGACTATTGCAACTGCTACATCTGCTGTTATATGGTATTCTATGTCTCCCGTCCAAATTCTCACTTTATTACCGTAATAGTCTTCACCCCATTTTGGTGTTTCTTCTTCACCTGTATCAGCAGATTCCCACGGGTATTGTGCTCCTTTATATCCATTTTTTCTTGCGTTATTAATTGCAGCTTGTAATGTGTGATATCTATACATCAACATTGCTCTAGCAGCTTTTGGATATACGTAAATATAAAATGGAAGCATATAGATTTCTGTGTCCCAGAATACGTGTCCTTTATATCCTTCGCCATGTAAACCTTTTGCCGCTATACTTACTTTCTCATCGTCTGGATTTCCCATGGATAATAATACGAAGATGTTGAATCTTAAAGCTTTATCCGCTTTTTCATCACCTTCAATATCTATATTTGCTATCTTCCAGAGTCTTTCAAGTTCTTTTTTGTGTTCATCAAAAAGTTTTTCAAAACCCATATCTTTTGCTTTGTTCAATTCTTTTAAGTTTTCAGTAAATAGATTTTCAATTTCTCTATTCGATATGATACTTGTATAAACGGTGACTGAAAATTTTTCGCCTTTTTTGGGGAATATTTCCACAGTTTGGGTAATAGAGTCATCTAAATCTTTTGAGATTTTGTTACCTCTACAGTCTAAAAATGATATTATTGACACTTTGTAATGTGATTCTCTCGTATGTGCTTCTGTGTAAATATAATCATTACTAACTTTTGTATTTTTAAGTTTGTAATGCTTTACCTTTTCTGCGGGATTCTTCTTTGAATTTTTTGTTGTTCCATCGATAAAGTGTTCAATGTATATCTTTTCGTCATAATTTTCGGGGGTAATTTCGTATTTTGCTAGTGCAAGGTTTCTTTTCTTAAAACTTAAAAATTTTATTCCTCGTATTATAGTTATGCGTCCTTTTTTATCTTTAACTTTTAAATATCTATAAATAGCTGCTTCTTTCATATTTAAATGTCTTTTGTAATCAAGAATCTCACATTCAAGGGGATTTAAAAATTCATTACCAATGTAGATTCTAAGTCCCCAGAAATATGGTAAATTTACAAGTTCCTTTACTTGTGCTTCAGATTTATCAAAAATGCCTGCAACATATGTACCAGGAGTTTCAGCTTCAAAAAGTTCTTCGTGAGTTCCCCTAACTCCAATCTTTCCATTTGCGAGTGTGAATATAGTTTCTTTAACGTTATTAACTTCGAATTTTGTGTCTTCAATTATCCATTTATTTGCCGTCATGTTCATCCTCCTCAGAGCAAAGTTTTTTCAGAAAATCAATGGTTATTTCATTTAAAGATGAAACAACAACATTTGCGTGTGAAAGCTCACTTTCATTACCGTGCCTTGCTATTCCAATTGTCTTCATACCTGCGTTGTTGCCTGCTTTAACTCCTTCAATGGAGTCTTCCACAACTATACAATTAGAATTTTTAACATTCAATCTTTCTGCTGCTATTTGAAAGATTTCTGGGTTAGGTTTTCCTTTTTTAAAATCATAGCCCGTTACAATAGCGTCGAATATGTTTAATATTCCAATATTTTCGAGTATGACTTTTGTATTTTTACTAGAAGAAGCAACTGCAATTTTTATATTGTTTTCTTTTAGCAATTTAATTAGTTTTAGCGTATCTTCAAATACCTTTGGAGGTTCTTTTTCGACAAGTTCAAGAAAGTAATTTTGTTTTTCTTCAGCCATCTTTACCAATTCTTCTTTATTTACTCCAACTGCTACAGATGCGATACCATCCAGTCTTGGTTTTCCATCAACTTTTTCTTTGTAAGTTTGAAAATCAAAGTTGTAACCATGTTTTTCAAACATCTTTTTCCATGCTTTGAAGTGAAGAGGAACAGTATCAGTTATTACTCCATCCATATCGAATATAACGGCTTCAAGCATTTATATTCCTCCTTTATCCTTTTACAGCTGATAATTTTCCAGTTTCAACAAATTGTTTTTGGAATGAAAGGAAAATAATGATCATGGGGATAGTCATTAATATTGTTGCAGCCATCATATATTGCCAGAATGTATAATACGATGTTTTAAAAAAGTTAAGCCCCATGGTTAATGTATACATTTCTTTAGTGGAAGTCATTATTAACGGCCACATAAAATCATTCCAAGCACCAAGAAATGTGTAGATTGAAAGAGCAGTAATTGCAGGTTTTGCATTTGGTAGAACAATTTTAAAGAAAGACTTAAAAATACCTGCTCCGTCAATTACCGCAGCCTCTTCGAGTTCTTTAGGGAAGTTTAAGAAAAACTGTCTCATGAGGAATAGACCAAAGACACTTGTAAGTTTTGGAATAATTAAACCTGGATATGTGTTAACAAGGCCAAATTTTACCATGAGGTTGTATTGGGGTATCATGGTTACTTGAAAAGGAACCATCATAGTTGCAAGAAAAAGTGTAAACCACACGTTTTTAAAGGGAAACTTTAGCCTTGCAAATGCATATCCACCAAGGGTATCAAGCAAAACATTTCCAATTGTAAGAATAGAAGCATAAATAACGGTATTTAAAAACCATCTAGAATAATATGGAACTACTTCGAAAATTTTCTTGTAATTTTCAAAAGTGGCATCTACACCAAATACCTTTGGAGGTATTCTAAATAAATTTATCTCAGGTGGCCACTTCATTATATCCACTCCAAATTTTTCACCCGTTACTGGGTCCACACCGTTAAGAGGTGTAATTGAAACCAAAAATGCCCATACAAACGGGAACAGCGAAACAAGTGCGTATATGATAAGCACGGTATATGAAATAACCAGTGAAATTTTTATTTTTCTTCTCATTTTTTTTCACCTCAATAAGTTTCCTTTACTAATTTTCTTTGGATAAATGTTAAAAGTAGTATTATTACGAACAGAACGAGGGATAAAGCGGAAGCATATCCCATATTTCCATATTCGAATGCATTTTTGTAAATATAGAAAGATATGGTTATATTTCTCATATTTTTAATTAAAAAGTATATCTGGTCAAAAACTTGCATACAACCAATAGTACCCATAGTTGCAACAAAGAGAATTTGAGGTCTAAGTAATGGCAGAATTATCTTCCAGAATATTTTATTTGGTGTTGCACCGTCAATTCGTGCTGCTTCATAAATAGAATTTGGAATATCTTGAAGACCAGCAAGAAAGGTAATCATAAAGTATCCTGCTGTTGTCCAGATATTCATAAGCATAACTGCAGGGAGAGCCGTGTTTGGGTTTTCGAGCCACGCAATTGGTTGAAAACCAAAATATCCCAATAGACGGTTTAGAACACCAGGTTTTGAATAAATCATCCAAAAAATCATAGAAATAGCAGCAGATGAAGTTATAGAAGGTATAAAGAATGTGACCTTAAAAAATTTCACTCCTCTTATCTTTGAATTTGCTGCTACTGCTAAAACTAAAGCTAGGAATGTTTGAACAGGTACAACAATTATAGTGTAGAAAAATGTGTTAAAGAGAGAAATTTTGAAATATTGATCGTTAAACATTTTTTTAAAATTATCAAGTCCTAAAAAGTTTGGAATATACCTTCTAAAGTATTTTGCACCAGTTTTTAGATACTCTGCCATGAATTGAGATAATTTCATTTCCTTGTTTAATTTTCCATCGACAAAATCTTTTAATAGCTTTTGCGTGTCAAAATTTTCCAAAACAATTTTCTCTTTGTTTTCGTCGAGGTTTACACCAACGTCGTATTTTATAAACGAAAGGAGATCAAAGTAATCTTTTATCTCGTCCACCGATGAGACATCACTTTGAAAAACGCCCAAATGAAATTCAAGGGCTTCTTGAGGGTTAAACTTTGTTTCGAGATTTCTAGCATTAAGTGGATTGTAATCTGTAAAACTATAATAGAATGCCGCAAAAATTGGATAAATTGTAAAAATAATAACTGTTAGAATAATAGGTAAAGAAAAAATATAGCCAGCAACTGCTTCTTTAGTTTTTCTTATCATATAGCACCTCCGAAAAAGGAGGGGAAGAATGTTCTCCCCTCCAGCATACCAAAGTTATTATTTTCCGCTTACCCAATCAAGGTAGTTTTCTTTAATTTGTTTTAAAGCTTCATCTAAAGTAATCTTTCCATAGAATAAATCTTTTAATCTAGAATTGATTTGATCGTTGGCAACTGAGAATATACCAGTTGGTGTAGGAACTCTCCATGGATATGCATATTCTGCACCCTTGTAGAAAGGAACTTTAATAGGATCGGTATCTTTGGCAGCTATATCTTTTCTGGATGCTAGGACTCCTGCTCTTTTGACAAATATTTCTTGTCCTCTTGTGACAAGGAATTTTAATACTTCCCATGCTTCGCTTTTGTGTGGTGTGCTCCTGTTAATTGACCAGGAAACAGTGTAGACCATGGTTGATTTTTTAATAAGGCTCGGCATTTCAACTACACCGATTTTCTTGTAAACATCAGGATAGGAACCTTTTAAGAAACCGAGTGTCCATGGTCCCGTCATTGCCATGGCTACTTTTTCTTTTCCCAATGCTTCACCTATCCAACCTGCTCCCACTTGTTGAGGTTCAACAGCTACCTTATACTTTGTAACCATGTCAATGTAGAACTTAATTCCAAATCTTGAAGCTGGTGTATCAAGGGCTGTATTCAAATTTTCATCAACGAGTTTTCCACCTGCTCCAAGGATGAATGGAATGACTCTGTTAAAGTCGGCAGCTAATACTAACGGTGTTTCAAACCCTTTTCTCTTTAATTGTAGTGCCTTGTCAAGGAGATCAAACCATGTGTCATCATTTGTTGGATATGGTACACCGTACTTGTCAAATATTTCCTTGTTATAGTATAGAGCGAGGGTGGAGAAGTCTTTTGCGATACCATATACTCTGTTGTTGAATTTGAAAGCTTCAACAAGAGGTTCGAAATATGCACTTAAATCGAAGTTATCTTTTTTGATGAAAATATCTAAAGGCAAAAGTACGTTTTTCCCAGCAAGTTCTTCAAAAAAGTAAACATCAACGTAGAAAATATCCGGTGCTGTTCCAGCGGAAAGTCTTGTTTTAAGGGTTTCAAGATAATTTCCAGGAATGGGTTCCCAATTTATTTGTATATCTTTATGTGTTGCGTTAAATTCATCAACGGCAGCTTTTATAGCAGCTTCTTCATCTGGATTTCCTGGCCAACCGGAAATAGTTATAGTAGTTACAGAAAACGCCATCGAAACTATTAACACAGTTAAAAATACCAAAAATACCTTTTTCATACTAACCCCTCCTTTTGAAAGTGTGAAATCGATTACATTCTTTAAAAAGAAAAAACAAAAACTATTTTTTGAATTTTAAAGTGCTTTCTCTTGCTGAGATTTCAACTGGAAGTAGCATGCTTTTTACTTTTTCTTTGTTGATAATTTTGTGTAGCATTTTTGCAGCATTAAATCCTACATCGAAGATTTTCTGGTTAATAGATGTTATTCCAAGTATTTTTGATGATGGTAAATCATCAAAACCAATGAGTGGTTTTTCGATATTTTTTTCTTTCATATAGTTGAAAACACCGTAAGCCATTAAATCGGAGGCACAGAAGATTCCGTCGTATTTTTCAAGTTTTGCTTTCTTTGCTATCATATAACCGGATTCTTTGGAAAAATCACCGTACTTTATTGTTATTTCAACGTTGAATTTTTCTTTTGCCTTTAGTACCCCAGTAAGTCTTTGTTCAGTTACAACTGGTCCTTTACTTCCGCTTATATAAAGTATTTTTTTACAACCTATTTCAACTAAGTGTTCTACTCCTAAGTATCCACCTTGCTCGTTATCAGGATCAATATAAATGAAATTATTCTTTTTGTTTCGACCTATAACTACGTATGGAAAGTTGATTGAATTAAGATATTCTATTCTTTCATCATCTTCCCTTAAATCGGTAATAATGAAACCACTCACTAGTTTACTTTTTATAAGTTTTTTGTAATGTAATAGGTTGTTTCTAGTATCACAAGAATCCAGCACAAGTTTCAAATCGTGGTGAAAAAGATATTCAAGAGCTCCACTTAGAAATGGATTAGTATATGAATCTTCGGTTGAAAGGGAGTTTCTCAATAAAAGTATTCCAATGATATTTGATTGTCTTTTTCTGAGACTTTTTGCAAAATGATCGGGTTCATATTTGTATTCTTCGATTATTTTTAATATTTTTTCCCTTGTCTCAGGTCTAACTTTTGGTGAGTTGTTTATAACCCTTGATACAGTTGCAACAGACACTCCAGCTATTTTTGCAATATCTTTTATTTTCAAAAAAATTCCCCCTTGATGTAATCGATTACACAGACATGCTATCAAAAATCTTTTTGAATACAAAATTCTATTTAATGCGGTTATTTAGAATTATCTATTTTATCTTGAATTTAATTTAAAAATTCTTTAATCTTTGAAAAATTTCGTGGTTTTTTAAAAGACACATTACCTAAATTAAAAGTGTAACTTGACTGAATACTATATATTGTTATATACTATTACTACAATACACAATATATTGTATATGATATGTAAAACATAGATAAGGGGGATAAAAATGGAAGAATTAATAAAGAATTATATCGAAAACAAGAGTTGGAGGGTTAGAGAAAATTCAAATATGCAATATTCCCTTCAGGGACTTAATAACCATATTCACCAGGAAGTAACCAAATATTTTTGGTTAAAGGAAGTGTATGGAAAACACAACAAAAAAATTAGCGAGTATTATATTAGAGGCTTCATGCACATTCATGATTTGGGTTCGTTATCTTCATATTGTTGTGGTTGGGACCTAGAAGAGTTATTAAGAAGGGGCTTTAATGGTGTCCCGGGAAAAGTTGCATCGGGGCCTGCGAGACATTTTAGAACGGCTTTAGGGCAGATAGTGAACTTTCTTTATACAATGCAGGGAGAAGTAGCAGGGGCAGTTGCATTTTCAAATTTCGATACGTTGTTAGCTCCGTTTATAAGGTATGATGGGTTATCGTACGATGAAGTAAAACAAGCTATGCAAGAATTTATATTTAACATGAATGTTCCAACAAGGGTTGGTTTTCAATCACCGTTTAGTAATTTAACAATGGATTTAACTGTTCCATCTATGTACAAAAGTAAAAAGGTAATTGTCGGGGGTGTTGAAAGGGAAGAAACATATGCAGAGTTTCAAGAAGAAATGGACATTTTAAATAAAGCCTTTATTGAAGTTATGCTTGAAGGAGATCATGAAGGAAGACCTTTTTCTTTCCCTATACCGACTTACAATATCACAGAGGATTTTAATTGGGATAGTGAAGTTGCCACTTTAATTATGGTTATGACAATGAAATATGGAACACCTTATTTTGCAAATTATATAAACTCGGATATGAATCCTGAGGATGCAAGGTCAATGTGTTGTAGATTAAAATTGGATAATAGACAAGTGTTAGAACATATGAGACAACTTTCATTTGGTTTTGTTAATGAAGACAAAGGGAAAGATGAAAAAACTGAAATAAAAAGACGAGGAGGTTTATTCAGTTCAAATCCATTAACAGGATCTATCGGTGTTGTTACGATTAATATGCCTAGATTGATGTATTTATCAAAGAAAGATAAAGATAAATTTTATTCCTTGTTGGATGAAGTTATGAACTTAGCAAAGGAAAGTTTAGAGTTAAAGAGAATTTACATTGAAAAATGGACAAAACAAGGTTTATATCCATACACTAAAGTTTATTTAGATAGTGTATATAAACTTACTGGTCAATATTGGGCTAATCATTTTTCAACAATTGGTTTTGTCGGAATGCACGAAGGTTTGTTGAATTTTGGATTTGAAGGTGGAATAGCCAATCCAGAAGGAAAGAAATTTGCCCAGGAGATAATGGATTATATGTTAAAAAGGTTGGACGAATTCAATAAAGAAACGGGGAATTTGTATAACTTAGAAGCTTCGCCAGCCGAAGGAGCTTCTTACAGATTAGCAAAAATTGATAGAGCGGAATTTGGTGACGATATCAAGCAATCTGGTTCTAAGGAAAGACCATATTACACCAATTCTGTTCATCCACCTGTAAATTATTTTGAAGATCCTTTTGACTTATTAGAACATCAAGAGGGTTTACAAAACAAATGGACAGGTGGGACGGTTATTCACATCTTTGTTGGAGAAAAAATTACAGATGCTGAAGTTTTAAAGGAATTTATAAAGTATAGCTTTACAAATTATTCTTTACCATATATGAGTATAACCCCCACTTTTTCAATTTGTCCGGAACACGGTTATATCGCAGGAGAACACTTTGAGTGTCCTTACTGTAAAAGGAAAACGGAAGTTTATTCAAGGGTAGTTGGATATTATAGACCTGTTCAAAATTGGAATGATGGTAAACAACAGGAATATCACGAAAGAAATCAATTTAGGATAAGTAGGGAGCTTTTAAGGAGTTGGTAATATGAAATTTGCTGGAGTAAGGACGTTCAGTTTTGTGGATTATCCTAAAAAGATTTCAGCTGTTGTATATACAGCCGGTTGTAATTTTAGATGCAAGTGGTGTCATAACTGGAGGATAGCATATTCTAAAAAGTTTGAACTGGTTTCCGAAGAAAAAATATTAGAAAAGTTAAGTTATTTAAAAAAGAGATTAAGTGCCGTTTGTATTACAGGGGGAGAACCAACTATTCATATTGATTTACCAGCTTTTGTGTACAAAGTTAAACAAATGGGGTATTTAATAAAATTGGATACCAATGGTACAAATCCACAAATGATTGAAATGTTATTAAACCAAAAATTGTTGGACTACGTTGCAGTTGATATAAAGGCAAGTTCTAAGAATTATCCAAAATTAACAGGTATTTCTGTTAATTACTGGCAATTTGTTTCAAAAACGATAGATGTTTTGAAAGGTTCAAAAGTTGAATATGAATTTAGAATGACGTATGTTCCAGGTCTTTCAACTACTGAAGATATAAAGTTTTTTGAAAACCTTTTAAGTGAAAATGAAAAAGGATATATTACTATTGCAAATTCTACAGAGTTGTTTAAGGTTAAATTTAACGAGGATAGGTATAAGTTAAATTTAACAAAATTGGTTTTGAGATGATAATATTTTTTAAATAGATTAATATGGTATAATTAAAAAGTGATAACTTTAAAATATACAATGTGGAGGGATAGTATGAACTATATATCTGAAAAAGCAAAGATAGGGAAAAATGTAAAAATAGGTCGTTTTACAGTTATTGAAGACGATGTAGTAATTGGTGATAACTGTGTTATTGGAAATAACGTTACTATTTACAAAGGTACAGTAATAGGTAGCAATGTAAGGATAGATGACAACGTAGTAATTGGCAAACAACCAATGAGAGCTGCAATTAGTATTTTTAAAGGGGAAAATGAAAAACCTCCTTGCAAAATAGGTGATGATTGTATAATTGGTACTTCCGCAGTTATATACGCAGGATGTGAAATAGGTAAAAAATGTTTAATTGCGGATCTTGCTACAGTTAGGGAAGATGTAACAATAGGGGATATGACTATTGTTGGTAGAAACGTTGCAATAGAAAATTATTGTAAGATAGGAAGTAAATGTAAGATAGAAACTAATGCGTACATTACAGCCTATTCTGAATTGGAAGATGAAGTTTTCGTGGCTCCATGTGTTGCAACATCAAATGATAATTCAGCGGGTAGAGATCCAGATAGATTTAGTAAAATGAAAGGACTTGTTGCAAAAAGAAAATCTAGAATAGGAGTTAATGCAACTATATTACCTGGAAAGGTAATAGGTGAAGGTGCATTCGTTGGAGCAGGTTCAGTTGTTACAAAAGATGTAAAAGAAGGAAAGATCGTTGTGGGAAATCCGGCGAGGGAATTTAATAAATAATAAAGTGAAAATTAAAGGGGTAATTTAAGTGATTTTAACAGAAAAAACCTTTAAAAATCTTTTAAATTATATATCAGATGGCGTTTATTTAGTGGATACTAATCGAAAGATATTATACTGGAATAAAAGAGCTGAAGAAATTACGGGCTATCAATCGAAGGAAGTTGTAGGAAAGTATTGTTTTAATGATGATTTAAGACATATCGATGAAAGCGGCATGCAGTTATGCGATAAAGATTGCCCGTTAGTAATTGCAATTAAAGAAAATAAATACGTTGAAAAACATGTTTTTTTGCATCACAGAAATGGTTATAGGGTTCCTGTGAACCTTAAAACTTTTCCTGTAATTGATGATATGGAAAAAGTAATTGGTGCAATATGTGTTTTCAATAGTGCTATAGAGCAAACTTCTTTAAGAAGAGAGCTCGAAGAATGTAAGGAGCAATCCTATGTAGACGATTTAACTGGTGTTTTTAATAGGAAAGGGTTAGAGTTTTTTCTTAATAAGAAGATAAAGGAGGTAAAGAGATATAAAAGAAAGATATGTGTCTTGTTTTTAGATCTCGATGATTTTAAAGTTATAAATGATGTACATGGCCATTGTATGGGTGATAAAGTATTGAAGATAATAGCTGAGAGTTTAAAGAATAATTTGAGGGCAGATGACATTGTTGCAAGATTTGGTGGCGATGAATTTGTTGTTATTTCTGAAATTAATGATAAGTTTTCCATTGAATTTCTTGCTAGAAAGATCAAAATGCTTGTGGAATATTCCTTTTTTAAAACAGAATCTGGAGATGTTATAAAAACTTCAGCTTCTATAGGAGGTACTATGATTAAAGAAGATGATACTGTACAGTCAATTTTGAGAAGGGCGGATAAGTTAATGTATGAAAGTAAATTAAAAGGAAAAAATACTTATACAATCTCATGAAATTACCCTCACAAATTGTGGGGGTAATTATTTAAAACTTAAAACAAAGTTGGTTGATCGGTTTCTGGAAATGAGTCTTCCTTTTTCAATTAAGAATTTTCTGTAATCACTCTTTAAAATATCCGGTGGTAAGAAATGTATCCCCCTGAGATACATTTCGAGAGTTGCTTCAAGGACTTTTTCTTCGCCTCTTTCTTTAATATCTTTTTTCATGTTAACTGATAGTTCCATTATTCTTTTCTTTATATATTTTGGTCCTTTCAAAATTATATCTAATGGGAATTCCCCCCCTTTTATAGAGAAAAAAGCTGCGTAATATGCAAGGGGATGGTGTACTTTAAAGTATGCAATTCTAAATGCCATACTTACATATGCAACAGCATGTGCTTTGGGAAATAGATATTTTATCTTTTTACAAGATTGGATAAACCATTCTGGTATTTTCTTTTCTTTCATAATTTGTTCGTCATCTTCAGATAATCCTTTACCTTTTCTTACCTTTTCCATGATTTTAAAGGCAGTTGATTCTTCAACGCCGTGTTGAATGAGGAAGTTCATAATGTCATCACGACAGGAAATAACCTCCGAGAGAGTTGCTTTTCCAGACCTAATTATTTCCTGTGCATTGTTTAGCCAAACATCCGTTCCATGGGAAAGTCCTGAGATTCGAACAAGTTCAGCAAATGTTTTTGGTCTTGTTTCTTTCAGCATTTCTTGAACAAAGTTTGTACCAATTAATAAAATTCCAATAAAATTTGATTGTGTAGATTCTCAGATGATTAATTAAAAAATTCTAAAATTTGTTAAGAGTTTCTTGGTTTTGAAAAACCAAATTTTAAGTATTTTAACAATGGAATGGATAAATTAGTACCAAATTTGTCAGTTCGTTGACTAAATAAGGCCCATTTTGGTCAGTATACTGACTGTATGTTATAATATAGTTAACCTGGGAGGTGAAGAATATGGATTTTTCATATATTTATAGGCAAAATCCATGGTGGGAAGATAGGGAATCAATAAATTTTGACATGCATATAAGAAAGTTTGAGAAAAGTAAATTTAAATATATACCTTATTTTATGAACGAGTTGAAAAATTATAAAAATGGAATTTATATAATAAAAGGTCCAAGGCAAATTGGGAAAACAACAGTATTAAAATTACTTATAAAAGACCTTATTGAAAAGAATATTAACCCATCTAATATTCTTTACGTTACACTTGATCTAATAAAAGATGAAAATGAACTCACTCAACTTTTATTAGATTATTTTTTAATGAATGGGAAAAGTAATAACAAAGAAAAAGTGTATTTATTACTTGATGAAGTTTCCAGTGTAAGTAATTGGCAAAAATCAATCAAATATTTATATGATACGGGAAAATTGGAAAATACATTCGTTGTGTTAACTGGCTCTTCTTCATACGATTCGAAAAAATCTTCAGAAAGACTTCCAGGAAGAAGAGAATTTGGGAAGGATGTAGTGTATTTACCAGTTACCTTTAAAGAATATACTACACAAAAATACGGAATCGATTTTCAGTATAACTTGGAAGATTTATTTGAAATGAATGAGGAAGAGTTAAAAGCAATAAATTTAAAAAATTCAAGATTTAAGGATGATTTTAAAATGTATATTATAACTGGAGGATTTCCAAAAGTAATCAATGATTTTTTAGAGAATAATGTTATCTCAGAAGAAACCCTAAATGTGTACAAAAATTATTTATATGGAGATGTTGAACGATTTAATCGTTCAAGAATAATATTAAATCAATTGCTTTTTAAAACACCAGATCTGATAGGTCAACGCTTTTCCTGGAATTCACTTTCTAACGATATAGAAGGAGTTAGTTCAAAAAATACAATAGAAGATTATTTCAATTTATTAAGTATGAATTTTCTTTTTGGAATTTTGTTTTTTTATGATTTCTCTAAAAAAGTAATTAAACCAAAGAAGCAAAAAAAGATTTACCCGGTAGATTTGATTATTACATCTGTGATCGAAAATATTACAAACATCGAAATTGGATTACCTATAAAGATTGAGCAAGTTGTTTTTTCACATCTTTTGAGATATTCAAAAAATTTATCTGAAGGATTAATGTTGTATAATGGTCCATATTTCTGGTATTCACAAAAAGGAAACGAAATAGATTTTTTAATTGATTTAAGAAATGAAATTATACCTATAGAAGTTAAATTTCAAAATAAAATTTCTCCATCTGATTATTTTACAATGAAAAAGGTTTTTCAAAAAGGAATACTGGTAACAAAAAACACTGTGTTTAAAAGAGATAACATAATTGCACTTCCAGTTGAGTTGTTTTTGTTGTTTGTGTAAATAATTCCCTTTTAATAAATTCTTAGGCTTTCTTCATAATTATAGTTTAAACTATTATAGTTTAAACTATAATATTGTTAACTATAATGTAGTATAATTTTTTAGGGGTGATATGATGAAATTTATTGATAGGATTGATGAAATGAATTTTTTGGAAAAAGAATATAATAAAAAAACTTCTTCTTTTGTGGTATTGTATGGTAGAAGAAGGGTTGGAAAAACAAGGCTTATAAAAGAATTTATTAAAAATAAAAATAGCGTTTATTTTCTAGCAACAGAGGAAAATGAAATTGAAAACATAAAAACATTTCAAAATATCCTCTATTTAAAATATAAAAATCCCTTATTGTCTAATAATAAAGTTTTGAGTTGGAATGACTTATTTTATATAATTTCTACTTTAGATTTGACAAAAAAATTGGTTATTGTAATAGATGAATTTCAATATTTATTACAGTCAAATAAAGGGTTTTCTTCCATTTTGCAAAAGGCTTGGGATGAATATTTAAAAGGTAAAAATATAATGCTTATAATTTCAGGTTCAACTCTTTCTATGATAAAAAGAGAGGTTCTTTCTTATTCAAGCCCATTGTATGGAAGAAGGACGGGTCAGATAAATCTAAAGCCAATTAGATTTGAATATTTCAAAGATTTTTTCGAAAATAAAGATATTGATTTGATTGAACTCTATTCTTTAACTGGAGGGGTTCCCAAATATATAGAGATGCTTGAGGTTAAAAAGGGTATATATAATACTATTAAAGAGAATTTTTTAAATGTTAATTCTTATTTTTTCGAAGAGCCTTACTTTTTACTTGAAAAGGAATTAAAAGATATAGGTTCATATTTTTCATTAATGAAGGTCATTGCAAATGGAAATAACAAACTTGGGAAAATTTCAGCAAGTTTGGGTATAAAGCAAACATCATTGAGTTATTATTTAAAAAATTTAATTGAGCTTGATATTTTAGAGCGAGAAGTTCCAGTTGGAGAAAAGAACCCGCAAACAAGTAAGAGAGGATTATACAAAATTAAAGATAAATTTCTGGATTTTTGGTTTAAGTTTGTTTATCCATACAAAAGTTATAT
Source organism: Thermosipho atlanticus DSM 15807 (assembly GCF_900129985.1). Taxonomy (NCBI): domain Bacteria; kingdom Thermotogati; phylum Thermotogota; class Thermotogae; order Thermotogales; family Fervidobacteriaceae; genus Thermosipho; species Thermosipho atlanticus. Next base: position 209,836 of record NZ_FQXN01000004.1, read on the forward strand.
AGAAATAGGTAATATAGATTTTGTTATGAACATAATCAAAAAATCCTTTATAGAAAGACATGTAAGTTTTGTATATGAAGATATTAGCAGAGAAAAATTAATAGAGTTAAATTTAAAAAATAAGCTACCAATAAAATTGTCTAAAATTGGAAGATGGTGGGAAAAAGATACAGAGATAGATATTGTAGGAATAGATGATAACAACAATCCCATTCTTTTTGGTGAATGTAAATATACAAAAAGTCCAGTAGACTTAGATGTATATTACCTTTTAGTTGAAAAATCAAAAAAACTTTTAAGGAATGAGAATATAAATTTAGAAAATTTATATTTTGTTTTCTTTTCATATAATGGTTATACGAAAAGTTTTATTGAAAAAGTAAAAAAAGAGAAAAATATACTCATTTTTGAAGGAGATAGCATCTAGCTGGTTGATAAATATGATTGAAATTTGAGGAAAAGTATGTGAGGTTAAACAAAAAGGCTAAAATTCCTTAAGTTTCTTCTCTATTTTTGCGATCATAGAAAAGTCTTTGTTATCGTGAAGTAAGTATAAATCATTTTCAATTGCAGTTTGTGCAATCAGCAAGTCTATTGTACTTTGTATGGTTATACCGCTTTTTCTGCATTTTCAAACGATTTTTTTCCATTGTTAAGTTCGTAAAAAGTTTGCGTGTCAAGATATTCTTTAAGTTTGTTGAATTCCTTTTCGTTTTTAGCTCCTTGAAGTATTTCTTGGTATATAAATTTATTTATTCCAAAAGGAATGTTTCTATCTAAAATATATTCAAACTTTTTGGTTTTTTCATTATCAATTCCTTTTAAAAAAGCTATTAAGACAGATATATCTACCAGTATCATAAAGATTTCCTCATCTTTTTGTAATCATAATCGTCAGCAAATTCTATTTTTCCTTTTAAATCTTTTAAGTTTTTTCTTTTTCTGGTTTGAACAAATTCTTTAAGGGCCAGATTGACCACTTCTTTTTTTGTTTTTAAGTTTGAAAGCTTCATTGCTTCTTCAATAAGGGCATCATCAATAACAATATTGGTTCTCATCATATACACATATACACATTACAATACACATAGATGTAAAAGTCAACAAGTAAAAAATTTTTAGGGTTAATACTTGATTGTTGTTTTAAATAATTTTAAAATGCAATTTCAAAATTATTAGAAACAATTTGTTTGATTTCATAAAAAGGAATTATTTGAATTTTTGTTTTACCCAATTTTTCTTCATGTTTAGATAGTAGATTTACAACTATTGCTTCATTTGGTTGGTATTTTTGGATAAAGCTTCTCAGGGCTCTTGTAATTTCGAATTTTTTTAGGTTTTTGTATTTTACTTCTACTGGAATAAAATTTAAACCTTTTCTTAAAACAAAATCTACTTCAGCTTTGTCTTTTGTTCTCCAATAGTGAATAGAAAAATCATGTTTTTTTGATAAATTATACAATTCAATATATACAAAATTTTGAAATAGAAAGCTGTAATCTTTTACATTTCCAAATTCACCAGATGCATAATTTTTTAAACCCAAATCTTTAAAGTAACAAATAGGTGACTTGGTTAATTCTTTTGCTTTGTTTGTGAAAAAAGGTTGTATTGTATCGATAACGTATGTTTTTTGAAGATACCAGATATATTCTTTTAAAGTTTTTGTAGACACTCCAACTTCTGATGAAAGATTCGAAAAGTTAAGTGTTTTTCCTATTAAATGAGATAATATCCTTACTAATAAATTAAATTCACTAATTTTGGCAACTTTTAAAAAATTAGTTATATCTTTTTCAATGTAACTTTGAAAAATTTCTTTAATTATCTCATTTTTTTCTTTTAAACTTGTTTCAAGTATGACTCGAGGATAACCACCAAAATTCATATATTCTTCTAAAAAAGATAAAGTTTTAGTCTCTTCTAAATTGAAAAATTTTTCTAGTTTATTTTCGTACTTATAATTTGTTTTATGATTTACAAATTCTTCAAAAGTTATAGTTGAAAGCTCAAAAATTCTTTTTCTTCCGATAAGTGATTCGTGAATTTTCTCTTTGAGCTCAATACTTCCTGAACCCGAAACAATGAATTTATAAGGTAAATTCATATCATATATTCCTTTTAGGAATAAACCTGCGTTTTCTTTTCTTTGTATTTCGTCAATAAATATATAACCTTTAGAATTACCTATCTCTAACTCGATTTTTTTCAATAAATCTGCTTGGGATTTAAAGTATTTCATATCTTCTTCTACATCAAGATTTAAAAATAAAGTTTTTTCTCCCTTTGAAATAAGTTCTTTTTCAATAATTTTCATTATTGTAGTTTTTCCGCTTTGCCTTGGGCCAGTAATAACGGTAATTTCAGGTTTGTTTAGGTGTTTTTTGATTTTTTTGAGTATATTTCTTTTAATAAAAGTCATGTTCCCACCTCTTTTGAAAAATACTTCATTTAAATTATAACACGAAAATTTGAGAAGTATACTTCTATTTTAGTACGAGTTTTTAGGAAGTCAATATCACAATTAGTACGAAATTTTGGGAAGTGATTTTAAAAACAAACATTAAAATTTAGTATAATTGGAGGGTTATACGCGGGTTTTTCGTCAGGAAATAGCATATGGAATTTTTGTAATTGATATTAAGTGTGTTTAGTGGAAATTAAGTAAAAAAATTATCCCCATTATGGACTTACCCCCGGAAGTGGGACAAATAAAAAAATCAATTTATTAATTTCTCAAACAGCATGGCTTCGGTACTCCACCGGAGCCATGTTGTTTAGTCTTTTTTGATACCTCTCTTCATTGTAAAATCTTATATATTCTGATATCAACCTCTTGTATTCTTCCTTTGTCTTCTCCACATGTATCTTTACCAATTCTTCTTTAAAATGACTAAAGAAGCTTTCTACAGGTCCATTGTCTTGTGGTATTCCCTTTCTTGACATGCTTTGAATTATTCCC